>JAYVFX010000075.1:0-10500 GCA_043772795.1 Deltaproteobacteria bacterium | reverse complement strand
GGAAAAACCTGGAATGATCCTTTTAAGGACAAGCCAGAACAGAAAGAAGACGTCTTCCTGTATGCTGTGGTGATGCACGCCTCGGGAAAAGCCTGGATTGCTGGTGAGCGGGGAACGCTCTTACTGAGCGAAGACGGGGGCGCGAGTTGGACGAAGCAGACGACTGGGACTGAGGCGACACTCTTAGGCTTGAGTTTTAAGGATGGAGCGTTCGGTTGTGCCGTCGGAATGGATGGCACGATCTTACAGAGTGAGGATGCCGGGAAGACCTGGAAAGCGTACGAAAGCCCCGTGCAGACTGCCCTCTACAATGTGGCGCTTGATGGCGACAGCGGCCTAGCGGTAGGAGATGAAGGGGTGATTCTCACTTCAAGTGATGCCGGGAAGAATTGGAGCCTGCTGAATTCTCCGGAAGAGCTGTCGTTGTACTGGCTCATGGGTTTGTCTGTGGGGCCAGGTTCCCGTGGCTTGATCACTGGCTCAAACGGTTTGCTGCTCTTTGCCGAGGGGACAAAAGTCGACTTCGCTGCGCGTTTCAAACGACAGTAATGTTTCGTCGTGTCGGTAGGGTGCCGTGGAACGAGCCAGGAGAGGCTAATCAGACCACGGCCTCTGCTGAGATTTCAACAGAAGGAGGGAGATCTCATGCTGCCTCGCCATTGGATGGAAGCATACATTAACTTCTTGATTAAATTTCGTGTCTCGGTCCTCGTTGTGGTGGCAGCCATTACTTTGTTCTTAGGATGGCACCTCAAAAACATGCAAGTCTACACCAACTTCTTTGATCTCTACCCGCCCGGACATCCCTACATTCAGCTCTATCAGAAATATCGTAAGATGTTTGGCACCGCCAACGTCTTGATGATTATGGTCGAGCGCAAAGATGGTGACATTTTCAACGTTGACACCATCAATAAGATCAATAAGGCCACCATCCAGGTGATGGAAACTCCGGGCGTGAATCCGTACCAGGTGCGATCGCTTACTCATCCCAAGATGAAAAACATCCGTATCACCGGAGCGATGATCACGGCTTATCCCATCATGTATCCAGCTCCGCCAAAAACGCCGGATGATGTGAAACCGATTAAGAAAGCGGTGTACACGAACGAAGGGGTCCACGGCTTTTTCGTGTCACGAGATAATACGGCCGCGTTAATTTCCGCCGGCTTTTGGGAAGAGGGGGTGGATTTCCGCAATCTCTACAATCGCCTGAATACGCTAAAAGCAGAGATTGAATCGGATGGCAACCATACTGCCTATATTGCCGGTTTTCCGATGCTGTACTCGTGGATCTTTAGCTACAAGAACTACATCCTGGCGGTCATCGGTGTGACGGTTTTGATTATCGTCGCCATGTTGTGGTTCTATTTCCGTACGTTCACCGGCGTATGGGTGCCGCTGTTCTCTGGTCTGCTCAGCGCCATACTGGCGTTAGGACTGGCGGGCTACTACGGTTTCAACCTCGACCCACTGGTACTCGTGGTGTTGGTCCTGATTACCGCCCGTGCGCTGTCACACTCAGTGCAGTCGATGGAACGCTACCACGAGGAGTATCACCGACTGGAGCGTGAGCACGGCGACAAAGCCATTAAGATGGACGCAATTATGACGTCCTACCTCAGCTTGTTCAGTCCGGCGATCGTCTCGATTCTGGCCGATGGCTTTGCGATTTTGACGCTGGCGCTCGCCCACATCCCGCTGATTCAGAAACTTGCCTATGTGTCGAGTTTCTGGGTCTTTACGATTTTCATCAGTGTGGTCACGTTGCACCCGATTATCCTCTATTACATTCCGCCACCGCCGCATGATCCAAAATCTGGGATGCGCTTCTCGGACAAGTTATACAACGCTATCAACCGCGCGATGGTGAGAATTAGCCAAGGGAACGCCCGCTATGCCGTCCTTGGTAGCTTCACCATCGCATTAGCGATCGGTATGTTCTATTCGCATGACCTCAAGATCGGTGATGTCTCGATCAACAAGGCCCTCTTACACAACACTCACCCCTACAATATCGCCTACGATAAGATAAACCAGAAGTTTGTCGGTGCCTCGCAGTTAGTGATTCTGGCCGAAGGCAAAGAGCCGGGGGTCATCAAAGACCCGCAGGTTTTGCAAACCCTGGAAAAATTCCAGCGCCACATGGAGCAACAAAAGCTCGTCGGTGGCAGTATCACCGTGACGACGATGGCCCGCCGCCTCTACCAGATGTTTCAAGAAGGCATTCCGAAGTGGGCGATCATTCCCGACAACCCGCGCGACGTGGGGAATATTTTCTATCAGTTTTTGAATACCATCGGTGCGGATGACCTCGATACTTTTCTCGATAAGAACTCACAGAACGCGACGATTACCGTTTATTATAAAGATTATAACCACGAAACGGTCGTTGGTTCGATCGACAACGCGCGACAGTTTATCGAGCAAAACCCGGTCGAGAATGTCCAGTTCCGCCTTGCCGGTGGCCTGCTTGGCATTCTGGCTGCCGTCAACGAAGAGGTCGATTGGTCTTACAAATGGAATCTCATTTTGGTGATGATTACGGTGTTTGTTCTTAGTATGTTGACGTATGCCTCGGTGGTTGGCGCACTAATTGTGATGATTCCGTCGATCGTCGCGCAGCCGTTGTCAGAAGCCATGATGTACTGGATGGGCATCGACGCCAACATCAATTCGTTGCCGGTCGCGGCGGTTGGTATTGGAATCGGTATTGACTACGGCTTCTACGTACTGTCCCGAATCGTTGAAGAGTTTCAACGCTTTGGTGATCACGAGCGCGCCATCGAAGAAGCGCTCATGACCACAGGGCGCGCGATTATGTTTACTGGGACCACACTGACAGTCAGTGTGATCTTCTGGGTCTTCTTTCCGATGAAATTTCAATCGGAGATGGCCATTTTGCTGACACTCCTCCTATTCTTCCATGTGGTTGGCGCGCTGGCGTTCATTCCGGGCATGGTCTCTTTGTTGAAGCCGCGCTTTCCGCTGCCCAATAAGATCATGATGCTGCTCTTGCTGGCGATCTTCATTCCGGCTGGCGCACTGTATTACTTCGATTATGCGAACCTCGGGACGCTTGGGGTCCTAGCCGTGATCGTGGCGACTGGTGAGCATTGGTACGCAACGCGGCATAATATCGGTATGGAGCTGCGGGTCTGAATCAAACGCAGAGAGATAGAGACAGAGCGGTGGCGGGACGGTCTCTGTCTCTCTGCTCTATCTTGCAGGTGTAGATTGCGGTTCCCTGCGTCTGCGTGAACACTTAATCAAGGGGACCTCTCGCAAGGAGAACGACATGCTCCCCCGTAGCTGGATGGAAGCGTATCTCAAATTTCTGATCAAATTCCGCTGGTCAATCTTGGTTGTTCTCGCCTTTATGACAGTCATCCTCAGTTATTATGCTCTGCACATGCGGGTGTATACGAACTTCTTTAATTTGTACCCACCTGGCCATCCGTACATTCAGTTCTATCAGAAATATCGCAGGATGTTTGGTACGGCCAATGTGTTGGTCATGGCGATTGAGACCAAAGAGGGCGACATCTTCAACGTTGATACGATCAACAAGATCAATAAAGCGACATTGTTCATGCTTGAAACGGCTGGTGTCAATCCGTATCAACTGCGCTCGTTGACCCACCCAAAGCTGAAAAACATCCGTATCTCGGGGGCGATGATTACGGCCTATCCGATCATGTACCCAGGCCCACCCAAAACTATGGATGACGTCAAGCAAATCAAGAACGCCGTGTACACCAATGAAGGGGTGCATGGCTTTTATGTGTCCCGCGATAATACTGCGGCGCTCATCTCAGCCGGGTTTTGGGAAGAAGGAGTGGATTTTAACAATCTGTACACCCGCATGGCACAGCTCCGCCACGAAATCGAGCAAGGCGGCAAGCATACGGTCTACATTGCCGGCTTTCCCATGCTGTACTCGTGGATCTTCAGCTACAAAAACTACATCCTTGAGGTTATTGGTATCACCGCAGTGATTATCCTCATTATGCTGTGGTTTTACTTCCGTACGTTTACCGGGGTGTGGGTGCCCCTGTTTTCCGGGTTGCTCAGCTCCGTCTGGACGCTCGGCTTTGCGGGATACTTTAATTTCAATCTGGACCCATTGGTATTGGTTGTGCTCGTCTTGATTACCGCGCGGGCATTGTCACATTCTGTGCAGTCAATGGAGCGCTACCACGAAGAGTATCATCGACTGCAGGATAAGCAGGAAGCGATTTTGTCCTCGTATATCAGCTTATTTAGTCCTGCCTTGGTGTCGATCGCATCGGATGGATTAGCCATCCTGACGTTGGCACTCGCCCATATCCCGCTGATCCAGAAGCTTGCCTATGTGTCCAGTTTTTGGGTAGCAACGATCTCGATTAGTGTCGTCACCTTACATCCCATCATCCTGTACATTATTCCACCGCCACCGCATGACCCTAAATCGGGAACCCGTTTTTCGGATAAACTGTACAATGCCGTCAACCGTGCGATGGTGAATATCAGCCAGGGGGGAGCGCGGACGGCCGTTATTGTGAGTTTTACCTTTGCAATGCTCCTTGGGATAACCTACTCGCGCTATCTAAAGATCGGCGCCGTGTCGTTGGGTAAAGCGCTACTCTAGGATCCGCATGATTATAACGTTTCCTATAATAAGATTAATCAAAAATTTATCGGTGCCTCTCAGTTAGTGATTCTTGCCGAAGGCAAAGAGCCGGGAGTGATCAAGGACCCGCAGATTCTCCAGACGCTGGAAAAATTCCAGCGCCACATGGAGCAACAAAAGCTCGTCGGTGGCAGTATCACCGTAACGACGATGGTGCGCCGCCTCTACCAAATGTTCCAGGAAGGCATTCCCAAGTGGGCGATCATTCCCGATAATCCACGTGATGTGGGCAATATTTTCTATCAATTCTTGAATACCATTGGCGCCGATGACCTTGATACGTTCCTCGATAAAAACTCACAGAACGCCACGATTACGATCTTCTACAAAGATTACAACCATGAAACCGTCGTCGGGTCGATCGAAAACGCGCGACAGTTTATCGAGCAAAATCCTGTCGAGAATGTGCAGTTCCGTCTCGCTGGCGGTTTGCTCGGCATTCTGGCGGCGGTAAATGAAGAGGTTGAGTGGTCCTATAAATGGAACTTGATCTTAGTGATGGTCACGGTCTTCGTGCTGAGCGTATTGACCTACGCTTCCGTAGTAGGTGCACTTATTGTGATGATTCCCTCCATCGTCGCCCAGCCGTTGTCAGAAGCCATGATGTACTGGATGGGCATTGACGCCAATATCAACTCGTTGCCGGTGGCGGCGGTCGGCATCGGCATTGGTATTGATTACGGCTACTACGTGTTGTCCCGTATCGTGGAGGAGTTTGAGAAATTTGGCGACCACGACCGTGCGATTGAAGAAGCCTTGATGACCACTGGGCGTGCCATTATGTTTACCGGAACAACACTGACCGTGAGTGTGTTCTTTTGGATCTTCTTCCCGATGAAGTTCCAGTCGGAAATGGTTATTTTATTGACGCTCCTGTTGTTCTTCCATGTGGTCGGGGCGCTCGCGTTTATTCCAGGGACCGTATCGTTATTGCGGCCACGCTTCCCGTTGCCTACCCGCGTGATGATGTGGGTGCTGCTCGCTACCTTCGGGCCGGCGCTGATTGGCTATTTTTTCTTTCCGCAGTACGTCAACTTACTCACGCTGGCTATACTCGCTGTTACCGTTGCAGTGTGCGAGCACCTATGGGCGACACGGAACAACGTTGGAATGGAACTACGAGCGTAGCTGGGAGCGCGGGCGTCCCGATACTGCTGGCGAAATCCTCCCTGTCCCTCCTTTTCCAAAGGAGGGGACCTAAAAGCCCCCTTTGCGAAGGGGGCCGCGCGCAGCGCGGGGGGATTTGGCAGCGTTGAGGGAAGGAAGAAAACATTCGCCAACAGTATCGAGTGTGAACGACGAAGCGTGGGCAGAGGGAGAAACAATCAGCCCCAGAGGGGCTGTTGATGGTAGCCGGGGGTTTGAACCCCCGGCTAAAAACATTTGACAAAAGAATAAGAAGGGATATATGTGAGCTTGCAGTAGGGGCTCATCTTTTCCGTCCGAGGGGCAGAACGAAAGCGGCGAGGATCTTACACCTAAAAGGAGGGTTTCGTATGAGGGGGCAGCAACAGCGGCTTGGTTGGTGGTTTTCCGCAGTATTCGTGCTCTGGTTTCTCCCAGCAAATGTGGCGTGGGGGTACTTTTTTGATGACCGTCGGGAGATGAGTTTATCGGGGTTGGCATACTCCCGTGGGACAATGGCGCTCGCGAATGATCGCATTGGGACTCACAAAGGCTATTACCAGATTGGCAATATCGTCTCTCATCGCAGCTTCCTCACCTTGGAATGGCGTCACAATATCGGCCGCCTAACGCGATCGGCTCCCACTGTGGGACCGCTGTTTGAGTTTCTTAATTTTGATTCTTTTGATTATTTCCTCAACGTCCGGGAAGAATATGAAGGGGCGTGGGACTACGGTCCGCAACGCATTCAGCGCCAGCTTGATGGCGGCGGTGGCACCAGTTTTTGGAATAAGTACTTTGGCCGCCAGCAACCGAAATATCCTGGGGAATTCTTTCGATTTAATAACTTCGAGAATCTGACCAGTATCAACTACATGGAGAAGAAGGTCAACCAGTTGCGGCTATTTGAATGGTACCTTAACATTACCAAAGGCCCGTTATTCATCCGCTTTGGCCGCCAGAACTTGTCGTGGGGTGAAACCGACGGCTTCCGCTTACTCGATCAGATTAATCCTCTCGATAACTTATTTGGTGGATCGTTGGTCTCGCTTGATGAACGGCGGATCCCGCTCAACATGTTGCGGGCGCAGTGGAGCTTCGGCACGATTGGGCCAATCACTGACTTGACGTTAGAAGGATTTGTCTCGATCGACCGGCGGACGGCAGCACAATATACACTTAACCAAGGGAGTTTCTGGAATACTCCGACGAACACCTCGCCGGTGCAAGTCTATCGGCAGGCGTGCGGCGGACCGTTGTTTGGTCGCAAGAATGTCGGGCCGAATGACTCGGAGACGCCGGGAGGATTAGGCACTCCGTGTTCAGTACGGGCCCAGGGGCCGCACGATCGTTTGGCTGATGCCCGTGGTGGTGGTCGGATCACTGGCACGATTCACGACTTTACCTTCTCCATAGCGCATTACTACACGTGGCAAGACCAGGCGACCTCAGAGGCTGGGGTTCTTTCGCCGTCGGCAGCTCACTTAGCGTGGGATCTCGGTGGTGCGACATTTACCCGTCTAACTGGTAAGCCGGCGACGAAAGAGAACAATCCATGGGGAGCGAACGATCCTGTTGTTGGGGCAGGTGGTGTCACTGGTGGACCGGGCGGGAGCGGTACCCCGGCAGGCGGTGAGCGCAACGTTTGGGTCCCGATCCGTGAGAAGCGGATTCAGATTAGTGGTGCGACGCTATCGTTCCCGGTGAATGCGTTAACCGGAATGTTTGTCGGCTCAGACAATCCTCTCTATTACCTCTATACCACCTTCCGGTCGGAAGCGGCCTACTTTCGCAATGTGGGACTGCGGTCAGCCTTTCATGATGGAGACGCCACGACCGCGTTTCAGCGCTTCTTAACCTTACCGTTGCATCAAGCGGGGGTGCGGCCCGCGGATGGCAATGCGTTCTACAACCCCCAATTCCTTCCCGGCGGACGTTTCTCCAGTGAAGGCAACTGTACGGATTCGTCAGGTGAGCGCGGGTGTCGGCGCGGACGCATGAAGAGCCGCGATGTATGGGCGTTCAATGTTGGTTTGGATCATAACCAATGGATTCTCTGGATAAACAAACAAGCGTCCATCGCTTTCTCGGTGCAGTTATTTAAGTTCCATGTCATGAACAATCACCGCGATTTCAGCTCGGATACTCCAGCTGGGTTGTTGAACGATGTGTTTGCGACAGGAGTACGGCCGCGCTTTGCTGCGCCGACAGGACCGACGACGAATCGGGACAAACTGCTGCGGGCACCTTTGATCAATGCCCCAGGGGTGCCGACGCCGACCGTGCAAGGAGGGAACACCGGGAACCGTGGCCAACAATGTATCACCAGGGTAGGAGCAGACGGGAAGCGGCGAACACACCCGCCGTGTGAATACCGTGGCTTATTGCCGGTACCGAACGATCAAGAGATCACCACCTTCAGTGCGTCGACGACCTATATGGGTGGTAACCTCCGACCCAGTTTCGTCATGCAGTATGATTGGGCAGGAGCGTGGTTGATGCAGCCTAGTATGACATGGACGTTTTGGGATCCATTCCGTGTCAACGTGACCTACAACTGGATCGAAGGACGGTGGACAGGCGGTCTCGCCGGTGGTATTGGCTGGCTGAAGGCGAAAGACAACATCTGGATCGAGTTGCAGTATCAGTTGTACTAGAGGGGAAGTAGTCAGTAGCCAGCATTCAGTAGTCAGTAGAAAAGACAGAGGTAGCGTGCGTTATGCGCACACAGCCGCAGTAGAAGTAGGGTGGGCGATGCCCACCTGATTATCGTAGGGGCGACGCATGCGTCGCCCTTGCTTTTTGTGGTGCTGGGAGCGCGACCGTCCCGGTCGCTTCTTTATCTTCCTGCCTCATTGCTTTTTCTGAAGAAATGGCGTTGAAGAGACGATGAGAACGTCAAGTAAAGGGATGTGTGGATTATGACGAAACGACTTGAAGCGATCTATGAAAACGGGGTGCTCCGCCCACTCCAACCGGTGGATCTTCAAGAGCATCAGCGGGTGATGGTAACGCTGAGTGTACCAGAGGAAGATTGGCTCGATATTGAGTTTATAGAGAGCTGCGCTGTAGAGGCACAGGAGCATATTCCTCTTGAGCGCGTCCACCAAATCTTGTCTACAATCCCCGGCTCACTTGCTGAAGATATCATCGCGGAGCGAGATGATCGCTAAATGACTACGTATTTCTTTGACTCCAGCGCTCTCGTGAAGCGCTATCATAGCCCTTGTTTTTTATGGGGAAATAGCGTTGAAGAGATGGCGTGAGGAGCGATCGCTATGAGAAAGGTTTCAGCTTTGACGGTTGAAGAATTCAAAGAGGTCATCAGCGAAGTCGTTGAGGATAAACTGATGGAGCTGACGGTTGATCCTGACCGAGGGAAGCGCTTGCGTGAAGAAGTGAAAAAGAGGCTGCTACAGAGTGTCGCGGCTGAGCGGCGCGGAGAAAAGAGCAATCCCGCCGCAGAGGTCGCGCGAAGACTAGGGCTGCATTGCAAAGAATGGTCGGAGGATAACCATGACGTTAACCTTACACTTACTACCGGAAGTAGAAGCTCGTTTACGAGCACTCGCCCAAGCACGGGGTGTTGACCCGGTGAATGTAGCGGAGCAACTCCTGCAAACCTACCTCCCGGCCGTCACATTCAAGTCCCCTGCCAACGGTGAGACTCCTACCGAGCGCAACCCGGCGTTTGTTGCCGTGGTGAAAAGCATCCGGGGCAAGTTTGCCCACACAGCTATAGGTTCAGCCACCGAGATCCTCCATCGGGAACGTCAAATAGATAAGGTACGAGAAGAACACCGCATCCGGGGAACCAAAGCGTGAATTACGTCCTTGATGCTGGCCCTATGATTGCTTTCCTGGATGATGAACCAGGGGCTGGCATTGTCGAACAGGTGCTGACTGAACCAGGGAGCACCTGTTATGCGCACATCTTCAACTTGATGGAGATCTATTACATCTATTTTCGGCGACGTGGGGAAGTCGTGGCGGAGGATGCTCTGCAATCATTGCTTGACACCGGCCTCGCCGTGCGAAATGACCACGACACTGTCTTCTGGAAGGAAGCGGCCACGTTCAAAGGCAAGCATGCTATCGCTCTCCCCGATACGTTCTGTTTGACACTTGCTCGCCGCCTTACTGGAACGGTCATCACCACAGACCATACTGAGTTCGATCCGCTCATCCCGTTCAACTACTGTCCGATCTTGTTTATCCGCTAGCTTTCACTGGGAGCGCGACCGTCCCGGTCGCTTCTTTATCTTCTTACCTCATTGCTTTTTCTGAAGAAATAGCGTTGAAGAGACGGTATGGGCGAAGTAAAAGTCGAAGTTGAATTAGAGAATGCTGAAGATCGAGGAGTGTTCCGCCGCGGATACATACCAGAAGAGCAAATCCGTTCGATTAAAGTTCCGGTATTGGTAGATAGTGGCGCAGTGATGTTAATGCTGCCACAGGATCTTGTGGAAGCCCTGGGCCTCAGCGAAGTTGGCAAAGCGATCGTTACGTATGCAGATGAGCGTAAAGAGGAACGCCCAATTGCTGGGATTGTCACCGTAAAAGTTGGCAATCGTCTCACCAGCGTCAATTGTGTGGTTGGGCCGCCCAATAGCGAACCATTGCTTGGACAGATTGTCCTCGAAGCGATGGACTTGTTAGTTGACTGCGCCCAACAGAAATTGCTCCCACGACCGGAGTCTCCC
>JAYVFX010000074.1:0-3351 GCA_043772795.1 Deltaproteobacteria bacterium | reverse complement strand
GTCCACGTCCTCAGAGCCCGACAATCTCCGTGACCACATGACGGTCCTTGTCGATGATCCCCAGTTTCTGTTCGTGATCCTTTGCCTGCACGGCAAGTTCCATCAGTACGATGGCTTTCCGTAAGACATCACTTTTGGTGCCATGAATCTTCGTCGCAAGTTCGTCGAGGATGCGGTTCAATTCGGGCGACACGTCAAGGCTCAGCCGTACCTTGTCTGCACTCATACGAGGCTCCTTTTCGATACGTAGATGTTACGTAGATATTACTACAGACTTTGCAGAGTATGGGCAAGGGAGAACAGCCCTGCTGTAGCGGACAAGCTCTTTTGACGTGTGCGAGGGAGCCGCGAATCAGGCGAGAGACAAAAATTTTACAGAGAAAGAAGTAAATTCCGTGGATTAGGCTGAGCATGCGAATCCCAACACGCAGTGAGAGCAGGACGCTGCTTTGTCGTTTCACCCAAGCTCCCTTCTGCCCTTTTGCTGAGCCTACTTTTAATGAAGTTCCTGTCTTTTTTGATGGAAACTTCCGACCATCGGTGACTTGCCTTGAGGAGCGTTCTTCGAGCAGAATGTCCGACACAATCGTACATGGAGGAAAAACTATGCCACAACGCATCGGCTTCATTGGTCTTGGGATCATGGGAAAACCTATGGCCCGCAATCTGCTGAAAGCAGGCTACTCACTGACGGTGTACAGCCGCAAACCGGAAGCAGTCGAAGCAATGATCACCGAGGGAGCCCAGGGTGCGCAGTCGCCTCGTGAAGTCGGTGAATGCGCAGACGTGGTCATCACGATGGTCACGGACACCCCCGATGTCCAACAGGTCGTTCTCGGTTCCGAGGGTGTTCTCGGCGGGCTGCAACCAGGAAGCACCATTATCGATATGAGTGCAATCTCACCGACAGTGACTCGTGAGATTGCAACTACTACCCAATCCAAAGGAGTTCACTTTCTTGACGCTCCGGTCAGCGGCGGTGAAGGCGGCGCTATCGCTGGCACGTTGTCGATCATGGTTGGTGGAGAAGCAAGCGTATTCGATGCTTGCCTGCCGATGTTTCAGGCGATGGGAAAAAACATTATTCACGTTGGTCCGAGTGGATCTGGACAGCTTGTGAAGCTGTGCAACCAGATCGCGGTTGCCGTCACCAATTTAGCGATGAGTGAAGCGCTCATCTTCGCAGCCAAGGCTGGGGTAAACCTCGAACGCATGCATCAAGCCATCAGCGGCGGAGCCGCCGGGTCCTGGCAGCTTAGCAATCTGGCACCACGCATTTTCCAGCGCGACTTTGCTCCCGGCTTCATGGTCAAACTGCAACAGAAAGACTTACGCCTGGTCCTCCAAGAAGCCGACCGACTCCGCCTAGCACTTCCCGCTACAAGTTTGGTGCATACGTTGTTTAATGCTTTAGAAACGATGGGAGCAGAAAATGACGGCACACAGGCGCTCATCAAAGTCTTGGAACGTTTAGCCGAGGTAGAAGTAGAAGTGAAAATCTAATTTGAGAGTCACTGCTCAGCCGCAGAGCGGCGAATGAAGGTAGGCCGATCTTTTAAGGCCGGTTACATGATCTCGCCACGACCACCGCGTCGCGCTGCGACGCGGTGAATTTCGGGTCATCGGATACAGGCCGCAAACGACCTGCCTACCATCAACCATCCCTCCGGGACGAAAAGGACTGAGCAGTTACAAACTGAGAAAGAAGGTCATGCGGTTAGATTGCTTTCTCCGCCCGCAACCGACGAACCTCGTCACCGCTATAACCAAGAAGAGAAGTGAGCACTTCATCGGTATGCTCACCAACGAGCGGAGGATGTTCACGGTATGAGACTGGAGTCTCACTGAGTTTCAATGGCGACCCGACCAAACGGACCTCACCAGCAGTGGGATGCGGGACAGTCCAGACCATATCACGTGCGAGGACCTGTGGATCGGTAAAGACCTCATCAAGCGTTTGCACAGGACCACAGGGGATGCCACCGACAGAAATCTCTCGTAGTCAAAAGGCGATTTCTCTGCGCGAGAAAACTTCTTGTAGCAAAGGCACCACGATCTCTCGATGTTGCACTCGCGCGGGATTCGTTGCAAGGCGAGGATCACTCGCCCATTCTATATGATCGAGGACCTGACACAGTTTCTGCCATTGACCGTCATTGCCGACCGCCAAGCAAAAGAACCCATCACTCGCTCTGAATGACTGATACGGCACGATGAACGCACTGCTCGAAGGCGCCTTTTCTGCTAAGAGCAAGCGCGAGAAACCCGAGCTGCTGGACCTGATGAGGGCAAGCTTCGCAGTCGAAGACAACTTCCCTCGTCATACCTTCTTTGCCTCTGTCGCCGATCCGGGTGGCGTCTTTAACTGGAACATTAGCGATCAGCTCAAAAACATCCGCAAGCCCACGCTGATCCTCGCCGGTGAAGAAGATCAAGCAACACCGGTCGCAGCGAACAAGTTCCTCGCCGATAATATCCCCGGAGCACAACTCCGTGTGATAAAAGACGTTGGCCATTTCTATCAACTCGAAAGTCCGGCTGCGTTTAACACAGCGTTAGCGCAGTTTATTAAGCAAGTGGTAGCGTAGGAAAAAGTTCAAGGTTCAAAGTTCGGAGTTTCGGGGGAAAAATCAACATTCATTTAGACTTCGGCCCCCCGGACTTCGGACCCTGGACTCTGGATAGCTTTTCGATCTCCTTTCTCTGATTTTTGATTTTTAACTTTTGCCTTTTGATTTTTGACTTTGCCTTCCTTCCCCCTTATCCGTTCCCTCCAGCCTGAAGCCTACAGCCTATAGCCTCCCCTCTTTGCCTGTTGACTCCCAGACCCCTAGACTCCCAGACTCCCAGACGTCTCTTCCCCTTCCCTCCCTCGTCTCCGTCGTTTATTGTTCACGCCGGAGAAACTCTATGCGTGAAACCTCTCTGGCCACCATGATCCTGCAACGAGCTGAACGTTATGGCGCGAAACCAGCCATGCGCGTGAAGCGACACGGGCACTGGGAAGACATTTCGTGGCAAACGCTGGGAGAGAAAATTGTTCGTGCCGCTCAGGGTCTCACTGCCCTCGGATTTCGTCCTGGCGATCGGCTTGCGATCCTCGCCGACAATCACCCAGAGTGGGCGATCATCGACCTTGCCTGTCTTTTTCTCGGTGGCGTCGATGTACCACTCTATCTGACAAGTCCCGTCTCTGACTTGACATATATCCTCAAAGACGCAGGGGTGACGTTTCTCGCTGTTTCTGGTCGTGAGCCCCTAGCCACCGCACTCAAAGTCGCGAACGATCTTCCCACCCTCCCTCATTTGTTGCTGCTTGATGAGGGCCCAGCCGAGGAGACACGTCTGGGG
>JAYVFX010000073.1:0-6013 GCA_043772795.1 Deltaproteobacteria bacterium | reverse complement strand
TCCCCGAACGTATTGCGAAGTCACTGAATCACAGGATGTTTACCTCAGGTTATTGAGAAGTTACGGTAGATTGGCCAAACGCTCCGAAGGCACCGGTTCCGCCCTTAAACCCGTATTGTATGTAGCTCCCAACAGTGTGAAAACTGCCAGTTCCAGTCGCGCCGGTGTATTTTCCCGTGCCCTCAGTAGTGGCATTTTGCCCAGAGACGGTAAACGGGAAAGGAGGGGTGGGGAAGGACGAGAAATCGAGACAGAACGTCCCCGAGGTGGTCTGAGTAAAGAGTTGATCCCCCGTTTTCTGGTCTGTTGCCACGGCACGCTGCTGTCCATGCGTCGCGTCGATATAAAACTCGTCAGTCGTCCCTGCGGGGCACGCGGAGGTGACCGGCCGAGGAATCCATTCCACCTCTTCCTGGAAGACAAACATGCCGATGTTGCAAACCTCAGCCCCTTGACTTGTCTCCGCCGAGACACCGTTACCGTCGGTATCGATGTTCGTTTCCACACCTGCAACGAAGGTCCCCCCCCCTTTACAGTGAACCTTCTGATGAGTTTTGGCGTCAGCCGCGACGACAGCGCCAGTGAGCAAAAGCAACGTCAAGCCAACAGTCACATAATGTGTATGCATACCAGAGTTCCTTTCAGTGGTAGTAAGTTGGAGGTTGATGATTCGTGCGGGAGTGATCCTGCCACGTAGGAGCCACGGTTAGCCCGCACTGCAACGAGAGACCCGTTGCCACCGCGCTCTTCCCCAAAAAGCGATGCAGTCCTTTAGACAAGCAAGTGACATCACCTCCCTTCCCTTAGGTCGCGCTGCCTGACCGACCTCGTTTTGCCCGCACCTTCTCCCAGAACCTTACCCAGCGGCATAACTCTCCGCCTTGGGTGGATGAAAAGGGTTGGGTCTATCAACTCGACACCTTCAGTCATCAGTACCAAGCAACAGGCAGGTGGAGCCTTCGGAGTCGCTCCGCGTGCCGTCAGCACAAGCTGGCGGGCTCAGCTCTGCAGCTTGTCCCTTTCTTTTTTGCACGGTACTTGCTGACCTGTTCTCTCCGCATCGCGTGGCCTAACTCAGTGCACAGGCCGGAGGTAGCGATTGGCGGCACGCTTGCCAATTTTGCGACCGTACTCGGTCCCTTCTTCGACCGATTTGCGGAAGTGGAACCCAATGAGGATGCGCGAAGACGCATTCTCGGCCGCCGCCTGGGAGAATCTGGTATACGAGCGGAGCACTGGGGACGGATCGCTGCAGGTACTCCCGGCAGGGAGCGTCATGCTACAGTCCTGGAAGCTGATCCGGTCGGTGCCGAAGAACTGCTTCAGCACTTCCGCACCCGCGCCCCCTGCAATCGAGTGACCCGAGGCGTAGTCCTGGTCCGGCGGAGTCCCGCGTAACGGTGTCCACGTCGGGTCACCAGTCGTGTCGGGATTGCCGTCCGTGTCCCCAGTCTGAATAGCGGTGACCGGGCGCCAGTAGTTGTAATAGTTCTTGGAATCGACCATGGCGATGTAGCCATCCGCCAGCGCCAAGTTGAGCAGCCCGAATAGCCGGGCGTTCTCCCAGAGGTCAAGCCCTTTGTCGGCGGAGACGATTCTTGCAACTCGGTTCCACTTCAGCGGGGAGCTTTCCCACCAGTAGAGGGCGATTTCGGTCTGGTCGGCAGTGCGTGCGCTGGGAGTGGTGGTACCATCACCGCCGAGAGATTTCACTTCGTTGAAGTCAGCCGTGTATTTCTTCTTGTTCACCTTGTAGGGCGGCCCCGGACGGAACTGTGAGCTGTCCTTCAGAGCGAAGGGGGTGACATTTTCCCATACCTCAAAGGCGATGAACGGGGTACCCGGTGTACACTGGTACTCGCCAGGATTGGTATCCTGCGGCTGCGGGCACGCGAAATTAAGAAATGGCCCAACCGCGCCGTCGTCGGCCCTCAGGTCGAGGATAGCAGCAGCAGCGGCCTGTCCCACCGCAATACCCTGCGCCTTGGCCTGATCATTGGGGATCAGGGCGAGCGCCGCTGTATAAGCGGCTTCGACGCTGGCAATGCCTGCGGCGATGCAAGCCGGGGGAGTGATCTCGAGAGGGAGTTGACCGATGACCGAGACCAGCACATCGCGTGCCGCCGCTGCCACTGCGGCATCCGGAGACGCGCCTGGGGCCGCCGGCATGTCGAACGTGTACGGACGAGAGCGCCGGTCAATAGCATTGAGGGCATCGTGGATGGCGACATGCGTCATAGCGTAGATGCGCGATTCGTGGAGTGGGTTGCCGTCAGGAGATAAGCATGCCGCAATGGCGGCCACACCGGCGTTCTCGTTCCAGACGGTGACCGCGTCGCCGCCCCCGCTCTGTCCCTGGGCAAGAGTGGTTACACCAGCCAGCAGCGCGGCTGCCAGGCTCGTTCCCAATGTTTTCCTCACAGTTGTCATGATATAGTTCCCTTCCTTATCGTTATGGTGTTGTTCCCAAGAACCGTTGATAGAGAAACCGTGCGTTGACCCGCAAAAGGCCTCACCTCCTTTCTCTGAGCGGTTGTCATTGCGGCTGTTGTGTGAAAGGAAGGTAAGAGAGCCGCACGCGGAAGTCATGGGAAAGTTCTGGAATTGCCACGGAATTGTTGTGGAATGAGCGAAAACGAAAAAAGCCAACCCGAACCGCTAGTTAGCTTCGGTCCCTATCGACTGGATGTGGAGAACCATCAGTTATGGCGTGGTGTACAAGAAGTGAGGATAACGGGGAAAGCCTTTGTGGTGTTGCAGTATTTGGTTGATCATCCCGGTCAATTGGCGACAAAAGACGATCTCTTTACCGCCGCCTGGCCCGAGACAGTGGTGAGTGAAGCAACCCTCGTATCAGGTATTCAGGAACTACGGCAGGCGTTACGCGATGACGCCAAGAATCCACGCTACATTGAGACCGTGCATCGGCGGGGGTATCGGTTCATTGGCAAAGTTGTCAGGAGTGAAGAAGTAGTCAGGAGCCAGTATTCAGTAGCCAGTAGGGAAGAACAGTCCAACAACGAGCAAGAAGTCAGTTCCGTCATGCCCGCGCAGGCGGGCATCCAGGGACCTCAAGCACAAGCCTCGGGTGAATCTCCCTGGATTCCCGCTTCCGCGGGAATGACACCGCTGCCCTCCTTCCCTCAGAACGACGTGAACGGAGAACAAGAGCCAGCCCCCTCTCCCCTTTTGTCTCATCCTGAACAGCCCCTTGATGCAGCAGCACTCCCCACACAACGCGCTTGGTCGGTGCGGAATCTGGTCTTCCTGGGTCTTGTGCTCCTGGTCGCTGTCAGTCTGACTGTCCAGTATCTGTCCCGTCCGTCACTCAGTCCTCAGTCCTCAGTCCTCAGCACTGCGGCGCCACAGGCACTGCCGCTTCCTGACAAACCCTCCATCGTCGTCTTGCCCTTCGTGAATATGAGCAAAGACCCCGAGCAGGACTACTTCAGCGACGGCCTCACCGAGGTGCTCACCGGCGCCCTCTCCAAGGTCTCTAGCCTGTTTGTCATCTCCCGCAACTCCGCCTTCACCTACAAAGGCAAAGCGGTGAAGGTGCAGGACGTGGGACGCGAGATGGGCGTGCGGTATGTGTTGGAAGGGAGTGTGCAGAAAGCTGACCAGCAGGTGCGCATCACCGCCCAGTTGATCGAGACGACAACCGGCTACCATCTGTGGTCCGAGCAGTATGACCGGCCACTCAAGGATATCTTTGCCCTGCAGGACGAGATCGTGCAGAAGATCGTGACCACGCTGAAGCTGCAGCTCACGTTGCAAGAGCAAGGGTACGTCGTGCACAAACATACCGACAACCTGGAGGCTTACGATGCCTCCTTGCGCGGGCAGGAGTATTATTGGCGCTTCACGAAAGAGTCCCATGCCCAGGCGCGGCAGATGTTTGAGAAAGCGATAGCGCTGGACCCACAGTATGCCGAGGCGTACGCGTGGCTGAGTTGGACCTACTGGATAGAGTGGGTCTTTCGCTGGAGCGCGGATCCCCAAACCCTGGAGCGAATGTTTGAGATGGCGCAAAAGGCCGCCGCCCTAGATGACTCTCTGCCTGTAGCCCATTCGCTCTTGAGCCTCGTCTATGCCCAGAAACAGCAGTATGACCACGCTCTAGCTGAGGGGGAACGGGCCATCGCTCTCGATCCCAACTATGCGCACAGCTATGCCGTACAGGCGGAGGTGCTGAACTTCGCGGGCCGGCCAGAGGAGGCTCTGCGGGCGGTGGAGCAGGCGATGCGGTTCGACCCTCGCTATCCACCCTGGTTCTTAGTCCAAGCGGGCTGGGCCTACCGCATGACCGGGCGGTATGCCGAGGCGATCGCCACGCAGAAGGAATTCATCAGCCGGAGCCCCAATTTTACCCATGCCTACTTTGAGCTGGCTGGCAGCTACCTGGGGCAGTGGGTCTCGCAACAGAGCCCAGTTGCCCAGACGTTAGAGCCGGCAGTGGCGGTAATACAACGGGCTCTGGCCCTCCATGACTCCCTCCACTGGAACCACATAGTCTTGGGCTATATCTCTCTCTACCAACAGCAGTATGACCAGGCCTTGGCGGAGGTGGAGCGGGCTGTGGTCCTCGCGCCTACCGAGGCGGTGAGCTACGCAACCCTGGCTGTAGTGCTGAGCTATATGGGTAGGACGGAGGACGCCCTGGCGGCAGCAGCACAGGCGCTGCGCCTGAAGCCCATTATGGTGGACGTCCACTTAGACAGCGTCGGCACCGCTTATGCGGTGGCCGGGCGCTACGAAGAGGCACAGGCTCCTTTGCAGCGTTATATTAGCCGCTATCCCAACATACTGCCTGTCCATCTCACGCTGGCGGCAGTCTACAGCGAGTTAGGCCAAACTGCCGAGGCACAGAAGGAAGCCGCCGAAGTGCTGCGGATCAATCCTAAATTCTCACTCGAAGTGCACAAGCAGCGAATGCCGATCAAAGACCCAGCAGTGTTGGAGCGACATATTGCTGCGTTGCGCAAGGCAGGACTGAAATAAGCTCTCAGCGGACAGCAATCCCTCCCGGAGCAGGCGAAGGTCATCCACGATGAAAATTCGAATGGGCTCGCCCATATACTATTCTTGCTTTCCCTCTGCGAGCATGGGCCTAACGCCCGCCGTCACGGGCCGCCGCCCAAACGAGACCTTTCACGTTCATCCAGAACCGCAAACGGGCGGCGATCACGTGCACGGCGATGGTTAGGCACGCACGTATAGGTTCGCCTGTTTGCCTCAGATAGTGTTCTCGTATAAATCCGCGATCGGAAAGCACAGTCCATAATCGTCCCACGTCAGGTTGCCATACGCTAACGTAAAGTTCGCAAACTTCTGGGGGTCGAGGTAGACACGAATCATCGGATTACGGGATTTACGCAAAAACGGCTCGAAGTCTATCACTCGCTCGACACCATCACTAAAAGACAGCTTCAGCTTATACTCCGAGACCTGTTCCACTCGGACGATGTCGATTACAGTGCCTTCAGAGAGTCTCATCGAATCCTCTGCGTAATCTTCTGCGCCCCTATCGGTTTGTGCAGTACGAAGTAATCGATCCATTTCTGTACAATCTCCTCGGCATAGCGTTCCGTCACGGCTTGAAAGTTCCGCAGCTCCGTTTTACTCAGCGGTTGTCGGCCTTTCACGGCAGAATAGATAATTTGGACTACTTTGCCGTTCTCCACGATAAGTTCCGCCTTACTTTCTCGCCCTTGACATTGGCCATGCACGTGAATGGGCTCATGCTCATTGGAGTAAAACAGCACGATGATTCCAAGATATTCGTAGAGTTTTGGCATCTGTTGAGTATTTTGCCAACAGGCCGACTTGGCGGCAAGACACCACAGGTAGAGATGCGCCTAACGTTCCGGTGCCCGGCTCGGTCCTCTCGCTAAAACGTAATCAATGGCTTGATGATATTACCTGAAGCCTGCGCGTAATTCAGGCCGCGATGCGCCACCGTCCTTCATTGATGAGATCCTTGAGGTGAGCGACCGGGCGATGAGGGCGATAG
>JAYVFX010000072.1:0-2752 GCA_043772795.1 Deltaproteobacteria bacterium | reverse complement strand
CTATCGCCCTCATCGCCCGGTCGCTCACCTCAAGGATCTCATCAATGAAGGACGGTGGCGCATCGCGGCCTGAATTACGCGCAGGCTTCAGTTATATGGAAAAATGGAACGGGCGGAAAAAGGCCTTACTGTGGTAGCTGAAGCCTTTGATCTCGTGTGCAAGAATGGGGAACGTGTCTACGAAGCTGAACTCTACCGCCTTAAAGGGGAACTCACGCTGCAACAGGAGAGCCAAGAGCACGGAGCACGGAGCGAAGAGCAAGGAGCAAGAATAGAAACCAACACCCAGTCAGAAGCCGAAGCGTGTTTCCGCAAAGCCATCGAGATCGCGCAGAAGCAGCAAGCCAAATCCCTCGAACTGCGCGCCACGGTCAGCCTCGCCCGCCTGTGGCAAGAACAAGGCCAGAAGACTGAGGCTCACCAGATGTTATCAGAGATTTACAACTGGTTCACCGAAGGCTTTGACACGAAGGATCTGCAAGAGGCCAAGGCGGTGTTGGAGGCGTTGAGCCAGAGCTAGACAGGAGCAAACGTATGACCGCCTTACAGAAGCGAATCGAAGCGATCGAGAAAGTCGGGGCTGGAGCACTGGCAGACCACACGTTGCAGAAGCTCATTCACCTCGAATTGCAGAAATACGAAAAACAACTCGCGGAAGTGCGACGAGAACTGGAACCCTTTGAACGGCAGTATGGCCTGACGTCTGAAGAAGGGCGCCAGCGCTTTCTGACGGGTGAACTAGGCGATGCTGGCGATGTGATGGAATGGATGGGGCTGTACGATGACGTATTACTGTACTGTGAGCGGATTGCGACACTCCAAGCGGCGGCAGAGGCATGATTGAGGAGTATCTCCGACAGATCGACGAACTGCTCAGCGTCAGTCCAGCGGTACGCGACATCGAAGTTATCCGACACACGCTGCGAAACACGGAATGGGAGAAAGTTTCGCACTATCGTTATCGCATCCTCCTGAGCGATGGCGGCTTGGTCGAGATGAGTGAACGGCTCGTAGAGATGCGCGGTATAGTGACGACGACCAAGTATCGTCATCATTGGCAGGATAAGCATGGACGCCTGCGCCAACGTTGGGACAATGCCCCGCATCATCCAGAGATAGACACGTGTCCGGATCATCTGCATGACGGCGCGGAAGAGCGGGTGATCAGCCACGCAGCAGTCACTGGGTTCGAGGTGCTGCAACACATTCTTGCTGTAGTAGACAGGTAGAAGGCGATACTCATGGACTTTTATGACGTACTCGACCAGGTTATCTCCCTTCTCCAACAACGTGGACGGGTGACGTACCGCGCGCTGCAACGTCAGTTTGCGTTGGACGATGAGGCGCTGGCGGATCTGAAGGCAGAACTGCTGTACGCGCACCCACACGTGGCGGACGACGAGGGGCGGGGTCTGATATGGATCGGCAACACCGAAGCGGATAAGGGACAAAGGAGAACGGATAAAGGGAGCAATGGGGAAACGGGCAGCACAGAGGGCGAAAAGGGGAAATGGCGAAAAGGGGAAAAGGACGGAGCCCCTGGTCAGTGGACACCGCCGCATTTAGCTGAACGCATCCGTGCGGCAACCCTGACAGACGGGGAACGCAAGACGATCACGGCCTTATTTGCCGACCTCAAAGATTCGACGGCACTGATCGAAGGCCTCGACCCCGAAGAGGCGCGGGCGATTATCGATCCTGCACTACAAATTATGATGGATGCCGTGCATCGCTATGAAGGCTATGTGGCGCAAGCCCTGGGCGATGGCATCTTTGCCCTGTTTGGCGCACCGATCGCCCATGAAGATCATCCCCAACGCGCGTTGTATGCTGCCCTGTGCATGCAGGAGGAGATGCACCGCTATGGCGACACCCTGCGGACTAAAGGCTATCCGCCGCTGCTCATGCGGGTCGGGGTGAACACGGGCGAGGTAGTCCTGCGGTCGATTCGCAAGGATGATCTGCACGCCGATTACGTGCCCATCGGCCACTCCACCAACCTGGCCGCGCGGATGGAGCAACTGGCTGCCCCCGGCTCGATTCTGGTGACCGGCTATACGCACAAGCTGACGGAGGGCTATTTCGCTGTCAAAAGTCTCGGCCAGACACAGATCAAAGGGGTAGAGGAGCCGCTGCATATCTATGAGGTGCTCGGTGCGGGACCGTTGCGCACGCGGTTACAAGTGGCGGCCCGGCGGGGGCTGACGCGGTTTGTGGGACGGCAGAACGAGTTAGACCAAATACGCAAAGCGCTAGCGCAAGCCACAGCCGGGCATGGGCAGATCGTGGGGGTGATGGGCGAACCAGGGTTAGGGAAGTCGCGGTTGGTCTATGAATTCAAGCTGCTCTCGCAAAGTGGCGGTCTCATTCTGGAAGCGTACTCGGTCTCGCACGGCAAAGCGTCTCCCTATCTGCCCGTGATCGAGTTGCTCAAGAGCTACTTTCGCATCGAACCCCAAGACGAGGAACGGATACGGCGGGAGAAGGTTGGCGGTAAAGTGTTAATGCTCGACCGAACCTTAGAGGATACGCTGCCCTACCTCTTCGCCTTATTAGGGATTGAAGAGCAGCCCTCACCGTTACAACAGATGGACCCGCAGATACGGCGCAAGCGCACGTTTGAGGCACTCAAGCGATTGTTCTTGCGTGAAAGCCTCAAGCAACCGCTCATCCTGATCTTTGAAGACCTGCATTGGATTGACAGTGAGACGCAAGGGTTCTTAGACACGTTCAGTGAAGGCATAGCCGCCGC
>JAYVFX010000071.1:0-6516 GCA_043772795.1 Deltaproteobacteria bacterium | reverse complement strand
TAGTTTCCTCCCCTCACGCTAGCACTCCACCTCAACCGTGACAACTCTAGCCAAAACAACCCCTTACGACATTTTCTCCCATCGCAACAAGTCTATTATAGATGGTCTCTCGGTTCACAACTAACGCTCCTTCATCAGTAGGCGACAGCTGAATGCAGTAAGCATTACTGCGGTTGCCCTCTACAAACTCCAAGTAGAACTCCATGAACTTTGAGTTCTTACGACCAAAATAGAGCAAACTCTCCACCCCACGTTCCAGGGTATAGTTGGCCAAGTTCTGCTGCTGAATCTCTCGGAGAAACCGAAAAACTTGGATGAGATTCGACTTCCCGGCGCCGTTTGCACCAATAAAAATATTAAGACGCTCTAACTCTAGCGTTTGCTCTCGAATGGATTTGAAATTTTTGATGGTGAGCTTTTCGAGCGTCCGCATAAGATAATCGCAGAACGGTTTGCGTTAAGGACTCTGAGCCTACGTCTTTCCTGAGGATCTTTCAACGATGTGGTCGAACAAACGATTCCCAGTCGTAGGTGTTTTTCCCACGCTAACCCATACATTAGCAAACAGCTCTATAGCAGGCGAGAGACAGAAAGTTCAAAGCCCTGAAGTGGTTACACTCCAGGGCTTTGTGAAGTTGCGGGGCTAGGATTTGAACCTAGGACCTCGAGGTTATGAGCCTCGCGAGCTACCGGGCTGCTCCACCCCGCGCATCGCTGAAAAGAAAACGATACAGTGGGCTGTGTCGTCGATCCGGGCTTTGTATCGGCGGGAACTTGCGAAGTCAAGACGGGTTCTGCGTCTTTCCTGCTATTTGCTTTAATCCGCGAACCTCTTTGGGTGAAAGCATTCGATAGCCTCCAACCGGTAAGCCGTCGAGGGACAGAGGTCCAAAGGAAACACGAATCAGTTTTTCTACCTGATGCCCAACCGCTTCACACATCCGTCGGACTTCACGGTTACGTCCTTCACGCAGAGTGATTTCTAACCATACCTTTTGCTCATTCCCTCGCAAGACACGAACATTTGCCGGACTGGTAATCACTCCATCATCAAGTCGGACACCGCTGCGTAGTGCTTGTAACGCCCGGTGCGTTGGAGCGCCTCCCAGTTTGGCATGATACATCCGTGGGATCTGATAGCGAGGATGCAACAACCGTTCGGTTAGCTCTCCGTCATTGGTCAGCAGTAACAGTCCAGATGAGTTGAAGTCGAGCCGCCCAACCGGATACACACGGTCCCGCACATCACGCAGCAGCTCGCGAATAGTTGGGCGTCCTTCAGGGTCTTTCAGCGTGCTGACAAAACCGATCGGTTTGTGAATGACAAAATACAGAAACTCGGGAAAGATGAGGGGCTGACTATCAACAAGAATCCCGTCATACTGCGGGTCCGCTGTCGTCCCCAGACGAGTGACCGTTTCGCCATTCACTTGCACTCGTCCCGTCTGAATCAAGGTTTCCGCTGTTCGGCGCGAGGAGATCCCCGCTCGGCTCAGAATTTTTTGTAAACGTTCCGCTGGCATCGTGCTCACTAAAAGGGTTGAAGGTAGGCTCATGAATCGCTGGCAATGGGGGTAAGCTATTCAGGTCATTGAGACTAAAGAGTTCGAGGAACTGTGGGGTAGTTCCGTATACCCACGGTCGACCAGCAACATCTTTGCGGCCTACGACTCGGATCAGTTTTTTGGTCAGTAATGAATTCAGTACGCCATCGACATCGACTCCACGCACGAGTTCGACTTCTGCCTTCGTTAGTGGTTGTCGGTACGCGATGATTGCTAATGTCTCTAATGCTGCTCGGCTGAGTTTGCTCGGCTTCTCTTGTACGAACTTCTTCACATAGTCGGCGTACTCTGCCGCCGTACGAAATTGGTAGCCACCGGCAACCTCGACTAAGCGAACCCCGCGTTCTGCGGCTGCATACTCTTCGATTAAGAGCATCACGGCGGCTCTCACTTCTGCTTGCGCAACACCGATAACCTCTGCCAAGCGATGAACGGCAACCGGAGTTCCAGCAGCAAACAATATGCTCTCGACGATTGCTTTAATCTCGGATGGATTCATAAGTGCTCCAGTGACTCTGGCATTGGGGCATCAGCACTCACTGAGAGTGCCATTATAATCGGGCCGAAACGGTCCTCTTGCCGCACCCTTACCATACGGGTTCGCACGAGTTCCAGCAAGGCAAGGAAGGTTGTCAGGATTTGCAAGCGGGTGCAGTCCGAGGGGAATGTCTCTGCGAACAGCATCTCGCCTCGCTCGCGCAGAGTATCAAGGATAACGACGATTCGTTCTCGTAACGATATATGCTCAAGAATGACTTCATACACTATTTCGGGCGCTGCTCGTTTGAGCACCTCTTGTAATGCATTAAGCAGATCTCCCAATGACACATCATACACAAGATCGCTCTCTGTTTCGTTCTCGTCTCGGACAGGCAAACGGGCAAAGACATCTCGGTCGAGTTGATCCCGGTGCGCTAGCATTTCTGCAGTTTCTTTGAAGCGTTGGTATTCGAGCAACTGCCGCGCAAGTTCGGCACGCGGATCTTCTCCCTCGTCCTCTTCAGAATTCTCATCGCTCGGCAGTAGCATGCGGGATTTGAGATGCACGAGCGTCGCCGCCATCACGAGGTACTCCCCTGCGATATCGAGGTCGAGTTGTTGGAGCAACTCCAGGTAAGCCAGGTACTGATCAGTAATGATCGCGACTGGAATGTCGGACGGATCAACCTCATTCTTCTTTACCAGGTGAAGGAGAAGATCGAGTGGTCCTTCAAAAACATCAAGCTTGACGCGGTATAACATAAGAACTCTCTGCGTTCTTGCCCTCAGGCTCTCAGCCTGGAAGTGGTCACTTCGTGTTTGCAATTGCATACGTGCCAGTTGGCCCATCCCACTCCCATTTCCTTCCCCCTGCTCGGTCTTACAACAAGGTACTGAGCAGAAACGCCCGCATTGGGCGCAAGATGCGATCAAGGGCCCCGGAAGTCATAAGCAGTAAGATAATGAGCATGCCATATGGCTCAAGCCGTGCGAGAGCGAGTGCTGGTATACGAGGTAAGAGTCCTGTGGCAACACGTCCGCCATCAAGCGGGGGAACCGGCAGCATATTAAAAACGGCAAGACTGACATTAATGAGCAGGGAAGAATATGCGAGTTGAAAGATCATCGCGGAAATCCCGCTCTTCACAAAGGCCGGGGAAAAAAAAGACTTCAGCACAGCCGCTGCGACTCCAGCAAGGAGAATATTCATCAGTGGACCAGCCAGCGCCACTAGTACCATGTCACGGCGCGGCTTGTATAAGTTGAGAAAATTCACTGGTACAGGTTTCGCGTAACCAAACAGGAACGGAGAGCCGCTGAAGAGAAGAAGAGCAGGCAAGATCACTGTTCCAAAGGGATCAACATGCGCGATAGGATTGAGAGTGAGTCGACCGGCTTGCGCCGCGGTGGGGTCTCCGAGGCGATAGGCTACATATCCATGAGCAAGTTCGTGCAAAACAACTGCAATCAGGATTGGCAAGCCCAATAAGATAATCTTTTGAAGCAAAAGTACAACTGCTTCCATTGGCGTTACTGTATAGACTCCCACTGTCGGTGACAAGACGGCAGAGCAGTCACAAGTGAGTCTAGACAAGACGTTTCTTGGACTTACCTGAAACCAAGTCGCAAGCGATCGCTCAAGAATCTACCACATTGCAAACAAATCCCGTGCCTTGGGACCAGGACTTGTCGGCAAGCGAAGCTTATTGGTAAGATCGCCCTCTCTTTGGACAGATGCCCCCGTAGCTCAGGTGGATAGAGCACAGGATTCCTAATCCTGACATTTAGTGATATTGAAACTCGAACGAAGGAGGGGAGTTAGTCTTAACTCCCCGTTTTTCTTTGTGAAACCGGTTTGGTTCTCATCGCTCCTATAACTTCCTATTTTTCTCATTTCATCCCATTTATTGCATTTTATTCCCACATGGTGCACACATAGCAGTATGAAACCGACGCTCCACCTTGATGTCCTACTCCGGCAAACCGATGAGGGCTATGAGGCCCATTGTCTCCAGTTTGATCTTGTGGAAGTTGCCGCGACCACGGAAGAAGCCGAACAGGCAATGACGAACGTCATCACCTCCCACATTGAATACTCGCTGGCGCACGACAACCGCGAGTACCTGTTTCGTTCCGCCCCTGTGGACGTGTGGAGCGCCTTTTTTTCCAGCCGTCCATACAAGCGGCTGACGTTGGCGATCCACCCCGAGCAAACAGCCGTCCCTTTTCCTGACACCATCGACCTCCAAGAAGCCTTTCTTGAAGCAGCATAAGCCGTGACGCATCGGGAATTCATCGCTCGCCTGAGAGACTTTGGGATAGCCGAGTACAAGGGACGCGGGAAAGGCAGGGAACGTTTCCTGGTCCGAGAAACGACTCCCGGCAGCGGGAAAGGTCCTTCCTATACGATTGGCTACCACGGAGACGGCCATGATGTCCCAAAAGGAACCCAGCGCGCATGTTTACGGCGGCTTGGGATCGATCCGCAAGAGTTCTATCGTCAGTAAGGCGCGTGTTGTTTCCGTCTTCTCAGAACACCCTGTGTGATAGGATAGATCCTGACAGAAGGGGCTAGGCCGCGTCTAGCTAACGCGGCTGAAGAGCGGTTTCCCTACCGTCTGCCTCTTCTTTCTTTAGGGAGCAACCACGTTGCATAAGGGAGGCAACGGCATGAAAAACCCTCTGGCTGACAAAAACGAGGCGGCACTTCAACGTAATGAGGAAGAAGGGCTAGCCCAAGCTCGTGTTCTTCTGGAGCAGCGTCAAAAGCTTCAGCGTATCAGATATTGTTGCCCTCATTGTCAACAGTGGTTCGAGCCGAAAACGGCGATTCCCCTCTTTCGAGTTACAAAAACTTGGGAGGGGAACGGGTTCGTCTTTACCCGGAAAGACCCTCTTCTTTTACAATCTCCACTCCCCGCGATGCCTCGTCGTTTCCGTAAGAGAGAGGCAGATACTCTTCTAACCATCCTTGGTGCACTGCTCGTTGGTAATCCTGCTCCGTTTTTTGATGCGTTGAGGCGCTGGCCGGAGATCCTTTTAGAGAAAGAGGTATGGGACCGTACTGTAGGAACCTGGCATAAACAGAAAGTTTTTAAGACACCGGAAGGTACACAAGCAAGAAAAAACCTTAAAAGGGTAGGAAGTATGTTAGCTGACACGGTTGGCGCTCCACAATGGCCAACAGACGAAGAGCGGATGGTACGAGAGCAAGAGAGTAACCGTAAATCGAAAAGAGAATTTGACGCCAGGCAGCGAAAATCCAAAAAAGCATAAGTCTGTAGGGACTGGTAAGAAAAAATCCCTCCCCCCTTTTTTCTTACTAACAAACAGTTTCTAGAAGTTCTTTTTTTGCTAGAGTGCTTTCTGAAAGTTCAAGAACTTCAGGAGGCACTCACAGTGAATCTACTTACTGCAAAAGACGTGGCCGCCAGGCTTAGCGTCTCCCCTCTCACGGTTATTCGGCTTGCCGACTCAGGAGCGCTCGCAGCAGTCGAAGTCGCGAAGCGTGAACGGCGCAGAATTCTGCGCTTTCGGCCAGAGACCGTAGAAAAATTTATCACTATTCGTGAGAAACGGGGAAGCCGGGCGGAGGTGACCTGTGGCTAACTCCTTCCAGCAAGCTGCTACCTCAGCCGAGCCGTGCGAGTGCATCTGCGTAAACGGTAGTATTGATTCACATGTTTGCACTTTTTGTTCGTGTCTAGAGTGTGCTAAAAGAGATTGTGATTGTAAAGAGGAGCAACAGTAAATGTCTCAGGCTGTTTCTCTTCTCCCTCGCCTCTTTGCTGAAGCAGGCAACGTTCTCAGGTCCACTGCCCAAGGCTTCAAGACTGGCCATGAACCCGTGCACACGTCCAGCAGTAGCATCGGTGTCACGATCGATGCGCGGTGTCGCTCTCCACAGGCGACGGCCTCGCGGATCATAAGTTGTTAACTCACGGTGAGATTTTCCTGATTGATATACAACGACCATGCATCCTGACGGGAATTGAGGATCTCGCGACGCGTGGCGACCTGTTGGACCGCACGATTCCTCTTGCCTACGCGCCCATCGCTGAGGAGACCGCATTTCTGAAAAGCAACTCTTGAGTGAATTTGAGAGCGTGCTCCCGCGTATCCTAGCTTTGAAGGGTAGGTTTTTTACCGAGTGAAAAAACGAGGCGTCATTCCCGCGAAAGCGGGAATCCAGGAAAGAGGCCGACTGTCGCGGTTAAAAAGTCCGGATGTCCGCCTGCGCGGGTATGACGGGCTAGCCTATCCGGACGGGAGGCAAACCCGCGACCATTGTGGTTTAAGCGAAAAACCTACCCCTATGAGGCGTATCCTAGGGGGGCGTTGTTAGATGCCGTAAGCTGCACGTCACAGAACCTCCCGTGAACTCCTACGTTAAAGGAGCAGACCGACGTCACTGGCATTAGCGAGACGAACGACCAGGAGCAATCTGAAGTCAATTTGACGGACCAAGGGA
>JAYVFX010000070.1:0-7259 GCA_043772795.1 Deltaproteobacteria bacterium | reverse complement strand
GGTAGTCTCTGAGTCTTGGTGCGTCATACGCTAAGTCTCTCACGAGTGAAAACTCGTGGCTACTCGCCTCTTTATGAAAAGTGTCCTGACATCAGGGTGTGGTCAGTACATTACGCGCATGATCTCAATGCCATCAGAATTCGCAAGGTGCGTACCAGCGGAGGAAGTACTGCTGAGCGAAATGGCCCATGCGCTTGTCGCAGCACCCTCGGCTATCAGACCTACATTGAAGCGCGACGGTGTACGCAGGTAGCTGTAGAATAGTAGAGTGCAACGTTTCACGAGCAGCGGGGGAGAGGTGAGGAGCATAAATTTTGAAGAAATTAAATAACTCGTTGTTAGTATTTAGGCTGCTAAGCCCGCTTATGTAAAGTTTGCAAAAATAGAGGGTAACAACCTGTTCTTCACTGGCACCTGCGTCACTTTGCCGAGGTCCCTTACAGTCTGAGGGAAAACTGATCGCAAAACTCAACGTCTCGATGATACTCACAAGACATGAGCGTCACGGATGGTCGGGCTCGGTGCGCATGGCGTAGAAATTCTGCCGATGCAGTTGCGAGAGTTGCGCGCGTATCCCGATGCCTCCGTGAGCTTCTCCCTCCGGCTTAGGCTATTTTCCGTTCCTTCAGCGGCTTGGCAACGGCAGTCTTGACTGCTGCGTAGCGGTCCTCATCCAGCGATCGTTCGTCGAGGATCAAGCCGCCGTGAGGAGTTTTGCGCAATCCTTGGACAGCGTGGGCAATCCGTTGCTGAGATGACACCTGCTGACTTCTCTTCTTCATCGCGGCCTCTTTCAATAGTGCAATCCTACGTGCTGGGCGACCTGTGTCCAGACTTCGTGCCAATACCTCCTGTTGGCTTCCGTTGAGAACAAGCGCCGGGTGCTACGGGCGGTTTGTTCCCCCGTGCTTTGTGGCAGGAACGAGCACGTCATATGTTGTCGGCCAAAATTTTATTCGATGGTTGTTAAAACGAAGAGACAGCCAGTCTGCGCGACGAGATCTGTCGCCACTTGTGACATCCCTTCACTGAGATCAAGCCAGGCCTCCTCGTCTTGCGGAGGCAGGATGCTGACAAGATACGTATGTTCATGTCCAAGCCAAGGATTAATATGATACTGTCCTTCGATTCCTGGGTAACGACGCACGAGTTCTCCAACATATTGCTTGAGAGCTGCTCGTTCTTCATCACTCATTTCACGATTGAGATTCTGAGCGAGGGACATCTGGTGGTTCCTCCTTCACCTTCTGCTCTACCGTGACAACAAATCGCCGCGCTTTTTCCAAGCAGCGCCCCGCCACTTTCCGACCCACCGAGCTACGACGATAGTCTGCCACATGACGATAGTTGATCAGTTCAGAGGGGATACGTCCGAGTTCTGCAGCGAACACCTTTCTTCTGATGACCAAGCGACGATTAAATTCTGCCTGTACCTTAGCATGGTCCCACCCTTCCCCTCGGGTTCGATACTCTGTCAATCGGATGAGGGCAGCAATGGCCGCATGAAAAACGCCATAATAAGCCCTACTCACCGCAGGGTCTGGTAGGTTTTCTCGGTAGCACACCTCAGCAGCCTGAAGATTCGCGAGCGCTTTTTCAAGATGGTTTTGCCAAGGCATAACGAACTTATAGCCCAATCCCTCCGGTAGGTCATCTGCTGTTTCTATGACAGAGCTGCAGGGTGGGTCGCGACTCACCCCGCCACGCCCCTACGGGTGTATGGTTTGTGGCCAGGGGCTCTGCCGAGGCTCTCGGGAGCGTTATTCGCTTCCTGCACAACCATCGCCGCTGGATGCAGTATGATGAGTACTTGGCGGCCGGCTTGCCGGTGGCCACCGGGGTGGTGGAGTCGGCCTGCGGGTCGGTGATGAAACACCGCATGGAGGGGGAAGGCAAGCGGTGGAGTCTCGCAGGGGCGGAGGCGATTCTGGCGTTGCGGTTCCTGAAGAAGAGTCATGACAACGACCTTCGTGCGTACTGGCGGTTTCATGCCCAGCAGGAACGAGCGCGGCGCTATGCGCAGCGGCCGCACTATTAACCTCTGGCGGAGGAATGGAAGAGGGCAGCTTAGCGCAACTCAAAACGATTACACTCATATCCGCTTGCACCCTTCCCGCTTGAGCGCGGTTATCTGCAACGCGGGGTTCTGGTCATCCGTGGAAACACGGGCATAGCCGATTTTCATTATGGGTGAGGTTGGTTTGGCGGCGCAGCCAGAGCCTGTGTTGCAAGCGTGACAACCCGAGGAATAGGTTTGTCCCCGTGGTCATAATAGGCCGCCATGCGGCGGCTAATGCCGAGAGCCGCCGCTGCGTCATCAAGCGTATAGTTCTTTTGTTTGCGCCATAGATGGAAAGCCTCTGCGCTCATAATGACCCCCGTTTGCTCTTGGGCGAGCCGCCAGAGTGTATCCGCCGCCATATCCAGTTCGTCAGACCAGACAACATCCGTGCCATGCTCGCCAACGCGGACACGCCGGAAGAACGCCGCATTCTGTCGCAGCGGGGCATAGACGCGAAACTTTTCGAGCTGGGACGAGACATCAATTGTATGCGTGTCGCCGTGCGCCCAACACACACGCAGGGTATGCGGTTTTTTTCCGGCGGAGACGGCGGCAATGCGTGGCAAGGTTTTTTTCGGCATGGTTATTCCCGCTCGTTCAATTCAACCCATTTGAGGGCAAGCCACTCGCGGTGAGTTTCTGCCCAGGACATGGCTTCGGCAATCTGGGCTTTTCTGGTCGCGCCCGCGATAATGGTTAAATCCGCAATCTGCACCAGCACCTGAAAATCCGCCCCCACGATATGAAAATGTGGCGGGTGATGGTCATCGGCATACATGCGAATACTCGCGGCTCCGAAGCGTTGCAGAGTGGGCATGTATCCTCATACTATATAGTGCAACTATTGCACTCTTTGTAGGCGCGGTCAAGGAGTTTTTTGTAGGCGCATTCTTAGACAGATTTACCGGACACGCAAGGGCTTGATTTCATTGACCTGAAACTGTGTCCGGAAAATCCTTACCTTTCCGGATGACGAAACTTCTTCCCTTTTTAGGCAAATCGTTAGACCGTGATAAGACCGCTTACGTGGTAAGGTCATGCAACACTTCCGGATGCAACTCTGCTACTTTGATGAGCGTCTTGGCCGCGCCACTCGGCTCGCGGCGACCTTGCTCCCACTGCTCTAGCGTCCGTTTCGACACCCCTAGCAACCCTGCGAACTGGGCTTGGGACAAACCCGACTTTTCGCGAGCTCGGACAATCGGGTAGGTTGCCACCGTAGAGCGCCGGCCGAGGCGGCCAGCCTTGAGATCCCGAATTCCTTGAAGAATGTCCTGGCCGATGTCGCGGGTCTTTTCCCATTTGGCCAGTTGTCGTTCAGTCATCTTCTTCATTGCAATGTGGTGGTTAGACAACATCTAACATCTTGTTAGCGTAGTCTTTTCCGCAGGTGGCAGGAGGCAAGGGTTTTTTGTCTTTTTTGTACAATTCAATCGTTTCGTCCACAATTTCACATAACTCGGCAAACACCGCTTGCTCGTTGTCTCCGTGACAGCCTCCATACAACAGCCCCGGACAACTCCCGACAAAACATTGATCTTCATCCGACCATTCGACAATCTTGACGTACCGGGCACTCTCTTTCATCGTTGAGACTCCTCAATTGCCACCTTCACGGCTTTCTCTTGATAATGCTTGGCGTCTTTACCAAGTTTCCCGGAGATAGTAATAGGTTTGGTCACCTTGGGGTGGACGAAATTTCTGTGATCTCCCTTTCCTCCGCGATTCACAAAGCCAGCGGTTCCAAGGTCTCCGATGAGTTCTCTAATTTTTCGTGGCATCCGTCTCGGATTGCAGCAGAAGTTTCTCGGAAAGTTGCCTGCTCTGTAATAGCGCGCTAAATACCAGAATTCGCTAGATCGCTCCTATTTCATCCTGCGTGGTGAGGCTTTGCCTCATGACGGGCTAACTACAATTCTACTCCATCCCAAGGTGGGTTAGGTGATGCCCTTGCCAGTCTCAATACAACACCTGTGCGGATTTCAGTTGAGCGATCTCTGCGGCGGAATAGCCGAGCAGGTCGCGTAGCACCCAATCGGTGTCCTGGCCTAACAACGGTGCTGGTGCGCGCACGCCGTTCGGTGCGTGGGTCAACAGCCACGGCATTCCAGCGTGTGTCCGTACGCCGACCTCTGGATGTGGTAAGCGCACAAAAAAGCTGCGCGCGTTGAGCTGTGGATCCTCCATCAGATCTTTGCTGCTCATCGTTGGATACGCTGCAATCCCAACCGCTTGCAGGGCTCGCGTCACGTCCCACTTGTTCTGGGTTGTTGTCCACGCAGTCACAATATGTTCCAGTTCGTCTTCGTTCGCCTTGCGCGCGTTCGCTGTGCGAAACCGCCCGTCAGTCGTGAGCTGTTCCTGTCCCATCACCCGACAGAGGGCCTGCCACTCGGCTTCCGTGTCGCAGGCGATCGACACCCATTCGTCTTCTCCGGCGCAACGGAAACAGTTGTGGGGCGACATCATCTGGTCACGATTGCCCATCCGCGCTGGTTGGGTCCCGTTCATCGCGTAGTCCATCCACCCTTCGGCCATCAAGACAGCCATAGACTCCCAGAGCGAGACGTCGATATGTTGTCCTTGGCCGGTACGCTTCCGGGCCACTAAGGCCGCACAGATCGCAATCGCCGCATTGATACCTCCGTTAGGATCGCCATAGGCCATACCAACTTCTTGTGGCGGACCGTCAACATACCCTGTGAGTGAAGCGAGTCCCGCGAGCGGTCCCATCGCCGGTCCGTAGCCCATATACTGCCGTTGCGGGCCAGTCTGCCCATAGCCGGAAATCGACGCCATAATGATGTCAGGCTTCGCTTTCCGGAGTTCTGCATATCCAAGACCAAGCCGGTCCATGACGCCGGTGGCAAAGTTCTGTATGACCACATCACAGGTTGCCGCCAACTGCTTGGCAATGGCGAGGGCTTCGGGCTTACTGAGGTCGAGCGCCATGCTCTTGGTCCCTTGGTTCCACTGATTAAAGTAACCAACAGTGTTGAGACTCGGGGTGACACCCGATGGATGGATCGGCACCAGTCGTGCGCCATCAGGGCGTGTGTGTGATTCAATATGAATAACTTCTGCACCTAAGTGCGCCAATTGCAGAGCGCCATACGGGCCGGCCCATGCCCACGTGAACGCCAGAACCCGCACTCCTTCTAGTGGTAGTTTGGGGCTTGAGGCTTGAGGTTTGAGGCTTGAGGCTTGAGGGAAGGCGGTCCGTTCCTGGTTTCCGGTCTCCGGTCTCTGATTGCCAGTCTCCAGTCTCCAGCCCTTAGCCTCATCTTTGAGTTCTTCGTTGTGTTCACCAAGCAGGGGAGCCGGGCGCCTTATCTTCCACCACGGCTCGTGCAGGTGGTAGGGCGCACCAAGGTGGGTCAACGTCCCCGCACGGGGATGAGACACGTGGACAAAGAACTGTCGTGCTCGCAACTGTTCCTGGGTGGTGAGATCAGCCATGGTACAGACCGGGGCAGCGCAGATGCGCTGGGCTTGGGCGGCGTGAAACAAATCTGCCACTTTCCAGCCTTTGATCCACTCCCGTATATACGGATCGACCACATCAAAGTGCCGCGCGAGCGTAAAGGGGTTTTTGCAATACTCCTCCTGTGCCCATTCGGGATTATCCATGAAGTCGATCAACCGCTGCAACTGGTCTGGTTGCGCGGTCAGAAGCATGATCGCACCATCCTGACACTCATAGATGCCCATCGGTGCGAGGATCTTGCGTCCCAGGCGGGAGGCGATGCGGCCCAGGTAACTATAGAAGTACACATTTAGTTCTACAAACGATGCAACACTGGCATGCGCGGACAGGTCGATGTGTTCCCCTGCTTCCGTGTCGAGCGTACGAAAATAAGCGGCCAGTGCAGCGGTGGACGCTAGGAGTCCGGTCTGAAAGGCGCACTGTTGGCCAAATGCTTTCAGCGGCGGCAAGTCGGGACGATCTGACCCACCAGGACTCAGCCACGCCCAGCCTCCGCCGTGCGCCAGCGTAAGTTCATGCGCGTGGTAGTCTTTATGCGGTCCAGTCAATCCAAACGGCGTGATCGAGCACATCACTAACCGCGGATTGATCGCGCGAAAGGCGTTGTAGTCGATCCCTAGTGTGGCCATATCGGCTGGGGAATAGTTGTGGACCAGCAGATCAGCCCACCTCACCAAGCGCGTGAGAGCGTCCGTATCTTTCCTCAGATCAATTGTGCATCCTCGCTTGTTGGTATTCAGATAGAGAAATAGTCCGCTTTGCTCAGGGTCAAGGATACCGCCGGGAAATGGTCCGCGCTGGCGGGCGTGATCTCCACCGGGTTCTTCGACTTTGATCACGTCAGCGCCCAGATCAGCCATCAGCTTGGTGGCATAGGCCGCCGATACCATGTTCCCCAGTTCCAGGACCTTCACCCCTTCCAGTCCTTGCATAGTCGTTCCCCTCCAAACGTACGTCGTATTGTCCTTCGGCTATACACAACTCCTACCCATACGGCAATGTTTCTGGGCAAGCATGTCAGCACAAGCCACCGCCGATCTTTCAGAATTAAATTGATTGCCGGAGAGGTTCTCCTTTACAGCGCACGTGCAACTGGCTTACACTGCGGGCAAAGGAGGGATCTACGATGGCAACACAACCCACCGGTGGCTTGTTGGCAGTATGGACGGATATCGCGCCTGAGGCCGAGGTCGAGTTCAACGAGTGGTATAACAAAGAGCATATTCCGCAGCTACTTGGTGTCCCCGGATTTCTCACTGGCCGCCGTTATCAGGCGGTCGAGGGCAAACCACAGTACCTGGCCTTGTATGAATTGACCGATGTGCACGTACTCAAGAGCGACACCTTTCGCCAGGTGCGAGAAATGCCGACCGAATGGACAAAGAAGATGCGGCCGCTGTTTCACAACACCACGGTGGCCGCCTATCAACAGATCTTTATCCATGGCACGCAGCCTGCACAGCCTGCCGAGTTTGTTCTCGCGGTGCGTTTAAACACTCCTAGTGAGAAAGAGAAAGAGTTTAACGACTGGTACAACATAGATCATGTTCCGGCGCTGGTCGGCGTCCCTGGGGTGTACTGCGCGGCGCGGTATCTCTCGGTTGATAGCGATCCGAAGTATCTGGCCGTATATGAGATGAATGATGCGGATATTCCGCAGCTACTTGGTGTCCCCGGATTTCTCACTGGCCGCCGTTATCAGGCGGTCGA
>JAYVFX010000069.1:0-2685 GCA_043772795.1 Deltaproteobacteria bacterium | reverse complement strand
AATTGGGGTCAGGTCTTTACTTTGACAATTATTTCAGTTTTCTCCTTGATGAAGTCGCTAGACTAGATACTAACTTCAAGACCTGACCCTAAAAATTTTTGTAGGTTGTGAGTGTGGAACGAAGCCCAACACATGGTCTGCCCCCAAGATACGAGCCTTCGAATGGGTGACCTTTATGCTCTCTCGGGTCTCTGCTTCCGTCTCCATATTGAGCACGAAAGGGGGCAAGTCTTGAATTAACAGCTTCATATGGTAGCGTTCGGGTATGAGTCGTTCTCTCCGCCTACAGCATCCTGGCGCGCTTTATCATGCTACCTCTCGTGGCAATGACCGCCAGCAATTTATACCGACCGGTCCGATTACACGCTGTGGCTGGCCGTGTTCGCTAGTGTCCTCGAACGCGCGCACTGGCGCTGTTACACCTACTGCTTGATGACGAACCCTTACCACCTGCTGCTCGAACAAAGGAACATTATGAGTAATGATAATACGTGGGAGGACGAGAATGTTCGCGGTGCGCAACTCTATCAACAAGGACGCTATGCCGAAGCGGAGCAGGCGTTCAGATCAGCGCTGGCAGCCGCTGAACAACTTGGTCCGAACGACGCGCGGGTTGCGGTGGTGCTGAACAATCTCGCAAGCCTCTGTCACAATGAGCGCAAAATAGAGGAAGCTCAAGCACTGTACGAACGTGCGCTGGCTATTCGTCGTGAAGCGTTAGGAACTCATCACCCCATGGTTGCGCAGAGTCTCAACAACCTCTCCTCGCTCTATCGTGAATTGGGCAGACTCGACGAAGCAGAGCAGTTTTCACAACAGGCGGTGAGTGTTGCGGAAGCAGTATTTGGGCCGGATCACTATCGGATCACAAATTGTCTCAATAACCTTGCGGCCGTGTACATGGCTCAGGCGCGTTATGGTGAAGCTGAGTTGATCTTTCAGCGGACGTTGACGATCCGTAAACAATTTTTTGGTGACAACGACCCGACTGTTGCCACGACATTGAGCGGGTTAGCCGAACTCGCTTTAGCTCAGACTCGATACGCGGATGCTGAACCGCTCTTTCGTCGTGCGCTGGCTATTCGCGAGGAGCAGCTGGGAGTCGAGCATCCAGGTGTTGCGACACTGTTAGAGAAGTTCTCCATGTTGTTACGGAAAACAGCGCGCGAGGCTGAAGCGTCAGAAATGGAAACTCGTGCGCGGAACATTCGCGCGCAAGCGATGAAGATTGCGGTGACGGATTAACGACACGGTGCAGGGAAACGAGGGTCAGGTGCAGGGAAACGAGGGTCAGGTCTTGCAATCGAACATTGTAGAGATGCTCGGAGCCACAGGGCGTAGCGGCTAGTTCCGTCAGTTGCACTGAGCATGCGAAGCCTAACTGGCAGTGAGCATCCGTGCCGTAGTATTGTAACCCGGATAAAATCCGGGGGTTTTATTCCTGGATTTTGCTGCGCTTCCTCCACGCTACGGACCTCATCCCAACAAGTAGTGAGAGCGGCAGGCTGTTCTCACTGCCTCATTTCGGCTCTTTTCTGCTCTTTCGCTGAGCCTACTCTTGTGGCGAGTGGAAAACTCTTTTAAGGAAGGAGCATGACGACAGCAAATATTCCTCCATCTAAGAGAAGCGGGACCTGGGTGGTCGTTGGGCTCCTAGCGCTGGCGGTGTTCGCCGTGATCGTCTCGCGCGTATTTTATTTCTCGCCCGATACCGCGACCGATGTCCTGCGGCAAGAAGGACTTCCGGCGGCACGTCAAGGTATGGCTCTGTCACAGGAAGGTAAAAAACTCCTCCCGATCGAAGAGCAACGAGAGATGGAGGCTATCTATGCTGAGGCATTTAAGGCGTTAGCTCCCGAAGAACGCCAACGCTTTGTGACATTGGGGCAAAAGGGGACGGCGGCAACCGATGATGAAATCACCGAAACTGCCACGATTTTAGATAAGGCCCTGCGGTCACTTGCGCCTGAACGTGGCACTCGCCTGTGGGAACTCGTCAGCAAAGCGGTCGAACTTGCGCAACACAAAAAGGCGACTCCCTCACCGTGAGGTTCTCGTGTTCCAACCTGTGGGCGCTCTCTCAGAAGTAATCAATCCGCAAGATGGTTCCGTGCTGATTCGTATTCCAGCGAGAGAGTTCAGCATGGGAAGTGAAGTTGGCTTTCCTACCGAACGACCCGTTCATCGAGTGACGATGGAAAGTTATTGGATCAGCAAATGTCTTGTGACCAATGTGTAGTACGAACAGTTTGTGATCAATACAGGCCATCGGATTCCGTATGTCGATGATCCACGGGCGGCCACAGATAACTGGGATATCCACCGACGGACGTACCCGCCGGGACGCGGGCAGCATCCTGTCGTGTTGGTCAGTTGGCACGATGCTTCGGCCTACTGCGCCTGGACCGGTGGCCGCTTGCCGACGGAAGCGGAATGGGAACGCGCGGCCCGTGGCGGGCTGGAAGGGCAGTTGTACCCGTGGGGTAATGACATTGACCCCAGCCGCGCCAACTACGATAACCGCGATGGGACGACACCCATCGGGTCGTATGCCCCTAACGCCTATGGTTTTTATGATGTTGCCGGAAAGTAACTTCTCAATAACCTGAGGTAAACATCCTGTGATTCAGTGACTTCGCAATACGTTCGGGGATCTATGGGCTCTGAGCGGCAGCACGAATGAGC
>JAYVFX010000068.1:0-17000 GCA_043772795.1 Deltaproteobacteria bacterium | reverse complement strand
AGAGGTTGACAAGAATCTGCCGGAGGCGCGACGGATCGCCAACTGTCAGAAACGGAACCGCAATTGGTAGTTGACAACAGAGCTCTAACCCTTTCTCGTGAGCGCGGATGGCCATCACCTCACACGTGCTTTCGATAAGCTCGTAAAGATGAAAGGGGACGTGCTCTAACTCTACTCGCCCTGCTTCGACTTTCGAGAGGTCAAGAATGTCGTTGACCACGCTGAGCAGCGTATCGCCTGCGGTGCGTGTAATCCGCACGTACTCTCGTTGTTCAAGAGAGAGTGCGGTCTCGCTCAGAAGGTCTCCCATGCCGATGATGGCATTCAGCGGCGTACGAATTTCATGGCTCATGCCAGCGAGGAAATCACTTTTAGCGCGATTCGCGACGTCTGCTGTCTCCTTGGCCTGCAGACTTTCGGCTTCGGCGCGTCGCCGTGCGGTGAGTTCGGAGCGCACGATCATAATGCCTAAAGAAACCAACGCAAAAACGATGACATTGCCGAGGACAATGACCCAAATAGTCCAACGAGTTCGTCGTGCTGCTGCTTTCTCTCGCCCGGTGAGTATGCGCATTTCTTCGGCTTCCATATCCCAAATGAGACGGGTGATTGCGTCGGTACTCTTCCATGTCTGTCCGTGTAGGAGTTCTCGTGCGGTAGCATTGGCTCCACGGATGGTGCGGGACTCAATGTCTTTTTTTATTTCGGCAAGTGCGTGAGTGATGAGCGGCTGGAGTTGCTGGAGTCGTTGCTGATCGGTGACATTCTCGCCTGCGAGGCGGCGAAGCTTGTCGAGCTGCCGGTCTGTCCCTTTGATGGCGGCATAGTAGGGTTCCAAGTTCCGCTGATCGCCGGTGAGGATATACCCCAGCGCTCCCCGTTGCGCGTCTTTGAGCAGAGACAGTAACGTTTCAAACGCGACAATAATGGCGTGGCTACGGGTTACTTGCGCTGTCGTTTCTGCTAACCCTGCGGTGCTCCGGTACGAGACAATACCGATCGCTCCGACGATGAGCAGTGCAGAAGCAAACCCGACAGTGACTCTGATGAGCCAGCGATCATACATGTCGAATAATGCGAAAGAGCTTAGTCCCTGAGTGACGATCTGCCCTCGGGCAGCCCCTCCATCCTTTCGTCTCGCAAAAACGGTAGTGGAACCCTGCTGAGTTTCACCCTTCTCGACAGAGTATTCTTATGGTAATGGCCAAGATAGGGAAAAAGCAAGTCAGGAGGGAATGCATATGACACTGGGGAGAAACAAAATTGAATACGAGGTCCGTCAAGGATGGGAGCAACTACCAGAGGGGTGGTCGTTTGTAGAGGTTGCGGGAGTTGCTACTGATTCACAAGACCGGGTGTATGCCTTTAATCGCGGTGCACACCCCATGATCGTTTTCGATCGCGAGGGGAAATTCCTCAATGCCTGGGGTGAAGGGGTATTCACCAATGCCCACGGCATCTTCATCGGTCCTGATGATCGCATCTATTGCGCAGATAACTTCGACCATACGGTTCGTATCTTCACGCCAGATGGCGTGTTACTACAAACCTTAGGAGAGAAGAACTCCCCATCGGCTACAGGCTTCAAAGCCTGGAGCACCCCGGTCCAACAGGCGGCTGGCCCGTTTAACATGGTGACCAACGTGGCGGTGGCACCGAACGGCAATCTGTATGTAGCTGATGGTTACGGCAACGCGCGGGTCCATGTGTTTTCTCCGACGTGGGAGTTGCTCTTCTCATGGGGAGAGCCGGGCAGTGGTCCAGGACAGTTCAAGCTACCACACGCCATTGCAGTTGACCGGCGTGGAATGGTCTATGTGGCCGACCGTGAAAACTCGCGCATTCAGGTGTTCAAAGGAGACGGTACATTTGTAACCGCATGGACGCACGTACAGCGACCAGACGACTTATATATTGATGCAGATGAAAACCTCTTTGTGGCAGAGCTGGGTTTTCGCGCGGGAGTCATGCCAGCAGGGTTAGGAGCCGCAGTGCCACCGCATCAACCCCATGCGTGCGTCAGTGTCCTTACTCTTGATGGAGAAGTGCAAACCCGGTTCGGTGGCGAGGATGGATGTGCGCCAGGCAACTTCTTCGCCCCACACGGAATCTGGGCTGATTCGCGCAGTGATCTCTATGTGAGTGAGGTCAACTACAGCGCCGGTGGAAAACAAGGCTTAATTCCACTGGATTGTCACTCGTTGCAGAAGTTTGTCAGGATCAGATAACACAAGAAAAGGAGGGATTGGCTATGGCAACACTTTTACACTTATCGTTTCGCGTGAAAGATCCACAACGCTCAGCCGAACTGTATGCCGAACTCCTTGATGGCACAGTGAGTGATCCTGGTCCGGTGCTGCGACCGGCTGGAGTCAAGAGCGTTGCCTTTGCACAGGAGAGACTCGGACCGTTGGCAGACATGATGGAATTCTGGCCACAGGATAAACACTGGAAGCATGGAGGATTCACGACGAGTGATCCAGGCCACCATGAACCCTTCGGGCATATTGCCTTTGCTACCAATAAATCCTCTGAGGAACTGACAGCGATTGCCCACAAACATGGAGTGGCAATCCGGCAAGAGGAGCGCGGGCTTCCTACTCTGGTTCCGGTGATCTATGACTATGAGGGGAATTTCCTAGAATTCTTTCCGGCGAAGTAAGCGAGCCTATAGCGGTTTTCGTTTGTATGAAGAGAGTATTTTCAGATCCCCTCTCCCCTTGTGGGAGAGGGCTAGGGAGAGGGGTAAAGTCGGCAAAGAACGTATGCTCGCCCAAGCGAAAACCGCTATAAAAGCAGAGAAAAAATTAGAGGCGAACGGAGATGACATTCGATGAAGCGCTAACGCAGGTGACTGATCTGCTCCAACGTGAGGGCCGGGTGTCGTACCGAGCGCTGAAGCGGAGGTTTGCGCTAGATGATGAGTACATAGAGGATCTGAAAGCTGAACTCATTGATGCCAAACATCTGGCCGTTGACGAAGAAGGCAAGGTGCTCGTCTGGACGGGCGAGGAGCCAAGAGCAAGGAGCGAGGAGCCAAGAGCAAAGGACGAAGAAGCGGGAGGAGAAAAATCTCAACTGTCGAGTGTCGCTCCCGGCTCCCTGCTCCCTGCTTCCCGAGCCGAAGGCGAACGCCGCCAACTGACAGTGATGTTCTGTGATCTGGTCGGTTCGACCGCCCTCTCGACCCAGCTTGATCCAGAAGACTTACGCGAGGTGGAGCGAGAGTATCAACGTCTTTGTGGGACCGTGATCAACCACTTTGGAGGCCACCTGGCCAAGTATCTCGGCGACGGTCTGCTCGTGTACTTTGGTTATCCGGTCGCGCACGAAGACGATGCGGCCCGCGCTGTGCGGGCAGGGTTGGAAATAGTCAGGACATTACAATATTCTGCGCCCATTCGGTACGAGATGCCCTTTCCCCTTGTGGGAGAGCCTGTCCTGAGCGTAGTCGAAGGAGGACAGGGTGAGGGGGCCACAGGAACAGAGCGAAGGCTTCAAGTCCGCATCGGCATTCACACCGGGTTAGTTGTCGCTGGTGAGATGGGCACCGAAGATCAACCAGAGCATTTGGCCATTGTCGGCGAGACGCCGAACCTTGCCGCGCGCATCCAGGGGCAAGCCAACCCGGATGAAGTAGTGATCAGCGTGGCGACGTATCGTTTAGTCGAAGGCCTATTTGACTGTGAAGATCGCGGGCAACCAGAACTCAAAGGAGTGTCGATTCCGCTGACGCTCTATCGCGTGGTCAAGGAAGAGGAAGCTCGGAGCCGGTTTGAGGTCGTGGTGCGCAAAGGGCTCACGCCACTCATCGGACGTGACGATGAAGTGGCGGTACTGCGGGAGCGGTGGGCAAGAGCCAAGCAGGGGGACGGTCAGGTGATACTGCTCAGCGGCGAACCCGGCATTGGCAAGTCCCGGCTCGCACAGGTGCTGAAAGAGCACGTCGTTCAAGACGGAGCGACGGAGATTGAGTTTCGTTGCTCGCCCTATTACCAGAACAGCGCACTGTATCCGATCATTGAGCATTTGCAGCGCCTGTTGCAGTTTACGCGCGAGGATTCGCCTGCCGCAAAGCTTGCAAAACTCCAGCACACGCTGAGCCACTATCGATTCCCCCAGACCGACACGGTGCCTTTGTTGGCCACCCTCTTGTCGCTGCCCCATCCTGAGGGCTCTCCACCTCTTACCCTGAGTCCGCAGAAGCAGAAGCAGCGTACCCAGGAAGCGCTCGTGACGTGGCTCATAGAGGAGACCGAACGGAATGCTGTGGCCAGCATCTGGGAAGACTTGCACTGGGCCGATCCTTCCACGCTGGAACTGCTGCAGCTCTATCTCGACCAGGTACCCACTACCCGCATGCTCGTCTTGTTAACTTTTCGTCCAGAGTTTCATCCTCCATGGTTGCTACGGTCGCATATGAACCAGATCACGCTGGGCCGCTTAGGTCGCACGCAAGTTGAAGAGATGGTGGCAAGAGTCACGAGCGACAAGGCGCTACCGACCGAGATCGTGCAACAAATAGTGACGAAGACCGACGGTATCCCGCTTTTTGTCGAAGAGTTGACCAAGACAGTAGTGGAAGCTGTAGGGGCGCACGGCCGTGCGCCCCTACAATCGCTCGCCATTCCTGCCACACTACAAGATTCGTTAATGGCCCGGCTCGACCGGCTCGGAGATGCCAAAGCCGTGACGCAACTCGGTACGACCCTGGGGCGAGAGTTTTCCTATGAGTTACTTCAAGCCGTCTCGCCACTTGCTGAAGAGCCCTTACAGCGCGGGCTGCAGCAGTTGGTAGCAGCAGAACTGATGCAACAGCGTGGTCTGCCACCGCAAGCGCGATACGTCTTCAAACATGCGCTGATTCAGGATACGGCGTATCAATCGCTCCTCAAAAGCACTCGACAGCAGTATCACAGTCAGATTGCTCAAGTGCTGGAAGAGAAGTTCTTGGAGACGAAAGAATCTCAACCAGAGTTGCTGGCCCATCACTATACTGAGGCAGGTCTTGTCGCACAGGCTATTCCTTACTGGCATAAGGCAGGACAGAAAGCTACCCAGCGCTCGGCCAACGTCGAGGCGATCAGCCATCTCACTAAAGGATTGGAGTTGTTCAAAACCCTGCCGGACACTCCGGAGCGCGCCCAGCAAGAACTGACACTGCAAATTGCGCTTGGAATTCCCTTAGTAGCAACGAAGGGCTTTGCGGCGCCGGAAGTGGAAAAAGCCTATGCTCGCGCACGGGAACTGTGCCAGGGAGTGGGGGAAACTCCCCAGCTCTTCCCAGTGCTGTTTGGACTGTGGGTGTTTCATTTTGTGCGAGGAGAGTTGCAGACGGCGCGTGAGTTGGCAGAACAAGCCCTCACCCTCGCTCGACGCGTACAAGATCCAGCTCTCCTTCTAGAGGCTTACTATAGGCTAGGGTACACCTTGTTCCATTTTGGAGAGTTGGTCGCTGCTCGATCACACCTGGAGCAGAGTATTGTCCTCTACGACTCCCAACAGCATCAGTCCCATGCCCTTCTTTACGGACAAGACCCTGGGGTGGTTAGCCTATCCTATGCGGCCTTGGCCCTGTGGTTGCTTGGCTATCCAGACCAAGCCCTGAAAAGGAACCACGAAGCACTTGCTCTGGCTCAGGAGGTATCTCACCCGTTTAGTCTGGCTTTTGCCTTGGACGTTGCTTCCATATTCCATCAATACCGTCGGGAGGAGCAGGTGGCCCAAGAACGGGCAGAGGCAGTCATTAGGTGCTCGACTGAGCAGGGGTTTCTGCTCTGGCTGGCGTTCGGGACTATGTTGCGAGGTTGGGCGCTGGCTGAGCAGGAGCGGGGAGAAGAGGGCATTGCTCAGCTGCGCCAGGGTTTGTCCGCTTTCCGGGCTACGGGGGCGGAGGCGGGGCGGGCGCATCATCTTACCCTGTTAGCCGAGGCGTATGGGAAAGTGGGACAGGCAGAGGAAGGGCTGAGCGTGCTGGCGGAGGCGCTGGAGGCAGTGGCCAAAAGTGGGGAGCGTTTCTACGAGGTGGAGCTGTATCGGCTGTATGGGGAGCTATCGCTCCGAATGGGAGAACGGGAGACGGGGAGAACGGGAAAAGAAGAGAAAATCGCCCATTCACCCATTCACCCATTCGCCCATTCTTCTCCAGAGGAATGCTTCCTCAAGGCCATCGAAATTGCTCGCAAGCAACAAGCGAAGTCGCTGGAGCTGCGGGCCACAATGAGCCTCGCACGCCTCTGGCAGCAACAAGGCAAGCAGAAAGAAGCTCACCAGATGTTATCCGAGATCTACAACTGGTTCACCGAGGGGTTTGATACGAAAGACTTGCAAGAGGCGAAGATGCTGCTGGAAGAATTGGCAAAGGACTGAAGATTTTCTTACGCCCCTGCCGGGGCTCTTTATATTTCTATGTTTTACCTTCCCACGGTTGGCACCGTGGGCTATAAATATATCGCCCCTGCCGGGGCTTGTGTGGATGGAGCCCCGAAGGGGCGTAAGAATGTAGCCCACGGCGTGAGCCGTGGGAGCAAAGGTAGAATACAAACGAGCCCCGAAGGGGCGCAAGAATGTAGCCCACGGCGTGAGCCGTGGGATCGAATGTGATATTTGGTGAGCCCCGGAGGGGCGAAAGAATATGGCACACACATTCGCCAATTTGTTGGCGCACGTCATTTTCAGCACCAAAGACCGCGCTCCTTTTATTGATGCTGAGTTGAAGCCTCAGCTCTTCGCCTATATGGGCGGCATTATCCGTGAATGTAATGGCACTGCTCTAAAAGTGAACGGTACGGCGGATCATGTACATCTGCTCTTGCGTCTGCCGCCTTCAGTCTCGATTGCGGAAGCAATGCGGGTGTTAAAAGCCAACTCATCTCGTTGGGTTCATGACAGATGGCCTTCGCATTCAGCCTTTGGCTGGCAAACTGGATATGGTGCATTTAGTGTCAGCCAGTCCAACGTGTCAGCCGTCTTACGCTACATTGCTGATCAGGAGGAACATCATCGGAAGGCCTCGTTTCAAGAGGAATTTATTGCATATTTACGGAGACACGGAATCGAGTATGACGAACGTTATATCTGGCAATGAGCGTTGCATTCCCACATGAAACCCGTAAATTGAGGGCCTCAGGAGGTGACCATGTCGCAACCACCGGTCGAATATATCAGGCGTATCACAGACAATTACGCCAAGCTTGGTTATAAGTCCTATCAGTGGGTGAACAACCCCGAGGTGCCACCGTGGACGCCAATGCGGAAGCCGTTGGCGCAGTGCAAGCTCGGACTGGTCGCCTCTGGAGGTCTCTATGTCACCGGGCAAGTTGCTTTTCATTTTAAGGACGATACTTCATTTCGAGCGATTCCGACGACGGTGAATACGTCTGATCTGCGAACGGCGCATTTTGCCTACGATCAAACGGATGCTCGCAAAGACCCGAATGTGGTGTTTCCCATCGACACCTTGCGGCGATTGGTAAAAGAGGGAGTCGTTGGTTCATTAGCCGAGAATTTCTATACCTTTATGGGTGGCGTTTATTCCTCGCGTCGTGTGGTCGATGATCTCGCTCCTCGCTTGGTCGAACGGCTGGTTGCCGACGAAGTTGATGTTGCTTTGCTCGTTCCTGTGTGACCGGTCTGTCATCAGTCCGTTGGACTGATCGCCCGTCAAGTTGAAGCTGCTGGTATTCCGACCTTATGTATGGGCAGTGCCCTCGACATTCTCAAAGCTGGGAATCCGCCCCGGGCGGCTTTTCTCGACTACCCTCTCGGTCATACTACCGGGAAGCCGAACCAGCCGGAGTTGCAGCGTGAGATTCTCGTGCAAGCGTTGCAGGGCTTCACCTCACTAATAGTGCCTGGACAGATTAAGATGCTGCCATTTCGTTGGGACGACGAAGATTGGAAGCGCACTGCGATGTCGGAAGGTGATGCACGTACCCCACGACATGACACGCCGCAGTATCAGACTGAAGAAGACCGCATCCGCGCGGAAGCAAATGCGGCGGTTGCGTGTGAGGTGTGTGAAGTTTCAGCTTGAGGCGGGACTGAGGACTGAGTGCTGAGGACTGAGTGAGAAAAGGAAATATCTTTTACTCAGTCCTCAGTCCTCATAGCTCAGTCCTTGCTGCTATAGTTGAGCTGCCATTTTCTCCACTTCACTCCATTCTACAATAGGTGTGAGACGGCGCTTTTCCACTAGCCCCTGCGACATGAGTTTGCCGAAAATCTGATAGGTCGGGGTGTGATTCGGAATATCGACCAGGCAGATCACTTTTGGTTCTTCGTTGGAAGCCCACGGGCCGGCGACGAACTTCACTTCTGGTGGTGCACCAATCGAGGCCGGGCTCTTCGCCGCCATACCGATCATCTTCACGAACTCTTTCATCCGTGCTGGTGTTGGGTCTTTGATCCAGACTTCATCGAGATAGAGTGCCATCTAAATCCCTCCTTGTAATGTAAAACGTGAAACGTGATGCGTAAAACGTCAACTCCCCGTATCTGTTCGTTACGCTTTACGCCTTACGATTTTTCTGCTCAATCTGCAAGCTTAGTCGCTAACTCACCCCTGTCAGACAACACTTTGAGTTCGGTGAAGCCACCGATCGATTCGTCACCGATAAATATCTGTGGCACCGTGCGTCGTCCGGAGCGTTTGACCACTTCTTGACGTAGTACTTGGTCTTTTGTCACGTCAATTTCTTGAAATGGGATGTTCTTACTCTTCAGCAAAGACTTTGCTGAGACGCAAAAGCTTCAATAGTCGGTTGTGTACACGGTCATTGGCTTCATCGTGAGACGTCCTCCTCGCGGTATTTCATCAGACTTTCTTTTTTTGTACGTCATGCAGACCGGTGACTCAAGGGGCTGCTGGGATTCCTAGGCCAAGAAGGAACTGAGATCGGTGCGAGCGGAGAACAGCCACGGGGTGGGGATCTGGGATTTAGGATTTGGGATTTGGGTTCCGATTGCCTCCATGTGTGTCTCGCTGTGTTTTGCTCCCTTTTCTCATCCTCATTCCGAGCTTCCATATCTGAACTTTTCACTCTTGACTTTTCACTCCTGACTTTTGACTCCTGACTCCCAAGACTTCTTCTGCCGCTCTCACTCCGTGATAGAAAGCTTCTTCAAATAACGCAACGCCGCTGAGATCAGTATTGGCGAAATGAATGCCGCGAAAAGGGAGTGCTGCCTGACGACGAGCCTCGCTCCACACAAACCCGGGTCGCGGCTGAATCATCGCATGGCCCCACCGCATAATCTCGAGTCGTTCAGTAAGCGTACGAATATCAGGATGTGGACGTTGCAGATCCATACAGACGACATCAGCATAGCTCTGCCAATCCATCGCCAGCAACTTTGTACGTGTTGCGCGCGTGTCGGGATCACAGAAGGGGTAATAATAGGTCAGGACAGTTGGCCCATAATCGAGCCCCTGTTGATGCGTTGCTACTACGTACCCAAGGGACGGACTATCGTAGAGAACATTATCCCACGCTAACGGAAATCCACGCCCCGCTGGTCGCTGACGAAGGAACAGATTCGCTACCATCCAGGAGCCGTAGGTAAACTCTTGGATGTGTGAGGGGGGCGCATCGCGGTAGGGGTGGATCACATAGCGTGAGAGAAACTGCGGAGTCGCGAGAATGACGTGCTTCGCATGAAAGCCCAGCGGAGTTTGCGTTTTTGTATCGAGGGCAACAACATCGAGACGGCGGTTGTCTTGTCCTTGGATCGGGATGATATCAGCGACGGCGAGACCCAAATGAACGTGTGCTTGTATCTTGGTGTACAAATACGAGACCAGCCGACCATTCCCCTCTGGCCAGGTAATGAGAGACTGCGCGTCATTCCCTGGATGATTAATCCGCGAAACAAAATAGAACAATCCGGCCCAGGCGCTAGTTTGTTCTCCAGTAAGACCGAAGTCGTCACGGCAAGCGTAATCAACTAACCAACGTAGACGTGGTGATGTCCAGCCGCGCTGACCCATCCATTCACTCATGGTGATTTTATCGAGCGTGGTAATCTCTGCGTCATCCGAGCCCGTTGCCATAGGAATCGCAAATGCCCGGCGTCCGTGACTATCACGCCAGGCCACCCATCGGTGAATTTCTGCATTGAAAGCCGCAAGCTGGGCGAAGTCGTCAGCGCTCGCTCCCGCATGAAGATAGAGCCCCTCGTACCAACGACCACGATAGTAGAGGCGTTCTTGGGGATCTCGGCACAGGTACTGTTCGGCGACGATGGGTTCTCCCTCTGGAGTCCGACCTTCGAGGATGCCCATTTCGTCGAGCAATGACACGAGCTGTGAGTTGCTCTGCATCGGCACTGGTAGGTAATGCGCACCCCACGGGTACGAGAAGTTTGTTGCTGTCCCACTCCGGGACGTCCCTCCAGGCTCATTTTCCAGTTCGAGGATAACAAAATTTTCATAGCCAGCCCGCTGCAATCGCCAGGCTGCTGACAATCCAGCGACACCTCCGCCAACGATAACCACGCCGACGTTTTGCCAACGATCGTCCGGTACCGTGAAATTCACGCCGTCGCGCAAACGATGGCCTATAGCATCAGAGGGACCAACAATGCGCCCTTCTGGTAGTGGTGGAATCTGGCGTGCGCGACAGGCCGCAAGGGCAGCCGGGAGGCCGAGAAACGCGGTTAGAATATCACGGCGAGTGAAGGAAGGCATAATCGTGAAACGCAAACCGTAAGACGTGAAACGTGAAACGTAATGAGAAAGGGGTGGGGGAGGTTTCGTCTTTACGTTTTACTCACGTTATTCATACTTCCTCCACGCCTCGTCGTAGTAGCGGACAAGTACTTGGTTATCCAACCGATTAATTTCGACCGGGACTGGTCCGAGATCGGCAGCAAGCACAAACAAGGCCGACATTGCCTGATCGTCGAGAAAACGTAGTCCTGGTGGAGCTGTTGTAGGTGGTAGGAATGGAGTTGTCCGTGCGAGGGCAAATCCCCACACACCAAAGGATGGCACTGCGACGTGATACGGATGAACTGAGAATCCGGCAGCTTCCATCGTCCTGACGATGCACCAAAACGCTGAGCGTGCGACTAACGGAGAGGTGCTCTGGATACTCACGGCAGCCTCGGAAGTAAGTCGCTGCTTCAACAGTTTGTAGAAGCGTGTGGTGTAGAGTTTGCCGAGCGCGAATGTGCCAGGATCGGGAAAATCAACAATCGCTGCGTCATACATCTCGTGGGCATCTTCAAGCCACAGCATTGCGTCCTGATTCACAACCTGTACCCGTGGATCGGAAAATGACCGTTGGTTGAGTGCAGCGAGGGGAGGGAAGTGCTGTGAAAGCTCTGTCATTCCAGGGTCGAGATCGACGAGCGTGACTGACTCTACCGATGGATAGCGGAGAATTTCGCGGAGCGCTAAGCCGTCACCACCACCAAGCACTAACACGTGGCGTGGTGTTCCCGCGAGTGTCATCGCTGGATGAACGAGCGCTTCGTGGTAGCGATACTCGTCCAGCGAATTGAACTGCAAGTGACCATTGAGAAAAAGCTGGAACCCAGTCTTATCGCCGGTGACAACGATCCGCTGGTAAGGGGTCGTGCGTGCGTAGATCACTTCATTCGCGAAGAGGTCGGCCTCAGCAAGTGACGTGAGGGTGTTGGCTTTGATGATACCGATCGTGAGCAACGACATCACGACGACCGCGCGCACCCGCAATCCAGTGACTTTCCCGAGGAGCGGTGCCAGGTACCAGGTGGCCCAAAGTCCAACCGCGGCGTTAAACAGGCCAAAGAGCAAAGAGGTGCGGACCAAGCCAAGCCGAGGAACACAGAACAGGGGGAAGAGAAGCGAAGCGACCAGGGCGCCGATGTAATCAAAAGTCAGGACCCGCGATACCAAATCTTTGAAATCAAGCACGTCCTTCAAAATACGCATGAGGAGCGGCAACTCCAGGCCGACGAGTACTCCGATGGTGAGCACGAGCCCATAGAGCGCAAGCTGAAAATGGCTCAAGCGTGCGAAGCTCAAAAAAAGTAGCGGAGCCGACAGCCCGCCAAGGAGGGCTACTCCCAGTTCTATCTCAATGAAGCGACGCGCGAGCCCGGTCTCGATGAACTGTGACACCCACGCGCCAATGCCCAAAGCGAAGAGATAGATGCCGATGATGAGTGAGAACTGTGTGACACTGTCGCCGAGCACGTAGCTTGCCAGCGTGCCGGCGAGGAGTTCATAGACTAACCCACAGGTCGCAATGATAAAAACATTGAGAAAAAGGATCGACGGTCGGGGCATAACAACCTGCATTATTCATGAATTGCGGCTGAGACGACTAACGCCACACCGATAATCACCGCGGCAATCACGATTCCCAAAGCGACGTTCTGATCGTCTTCCAGTTCTTTGCGGATTGAGAACGGCGAAATCTTGCCAATCAGCCAGAAGGCAAAAGCGAATACGGTAATCCCGATGAGTGAAAAAACGAGCGAGCTCATAATCTGAAATATGAAATGCTCAAACTGGTCCTCCATTATTTTCCTCCTCGATAACCGGAATGCCAGGTGTGAAATGATCGGTATCCCCCAGGCGAGAGCCGTGCATCTGCCGGAATCTTCTGTCTCTCTGGGTTGCTAAACTCTTTGCCAGTAAATCCTACCCAGCCATAGTACAAGAGAATCATTCCTCCCGTGATAACGTAGAACTTTCGCAGCATACAACCTTCCTCCTGGTTAGTCTCCAGAATCGTACGGATTATACGCGCTCTCACTCCAACGTTGCTGCTCGAACTTGTAATGCAGAATCGCTACGATGAGCGGAATAACCGATAGCGCAAGCATGGTCAGAATAAGATGCCAGGGGCGGGCGACTCCTTGCCTCACCGTAATAGTAAAGGTCACAGGTTGAGACTCATTTCTGTTCCAGCGTACGTCGAGCCCGAGGACGTAGGTGCCCGCTTCAGGAGCCGAAAGATAAACACTGGAGGACCGGTTGCCCTCTGCCCAGGACTCGCCACCCTCAGTACCATGGTAATACTCAGGTGAGAGTGAGAAGCCTTGGGCCTCATCGGTTTGCTGGTTGATCAGGTCGCCAGCAATATCAAGCCAGGAATTGTCGATCGTCGTCGCAACAGAAATCTCTGCATTCTGTTGCGCCTTGAGGGTAAACGAGTCGCTAAACCGAACGAGCGATTCCTCGCCTGCGTTCACTGGTTGGAGCTGGTAGGTCTGTCGAAGTACTGGTTGTTGCGCACCGCGAAAAAGAAAGAAAAAGCCCAGGCACAGGGTTATCAGGAGGAACTGCAACCAGTGCTCATAAACTTTGCGGTGAGGATAAGGCTGATTCGGGGCGACTTTCCACGGGTGCGGTAGGTCGCGAAGAGAAAACGCCTTTTCTACTGCTGGCAGCGGGAGATAGGTGCCCAGCGACCAGGCGATCTCACCAGTTGTTTTTTCGTCGGAAGCGGAAATTTCACGCGACAGCATAAATGGCGGGGCAATATAATCGGCAGCTCCGACTGTGTCCCCGACTTCAACTCGCCAATAGAATTCGCCCAGTACGTGTTCAACCCGTGCGGTGGCATCTTGATAGAGCTTGAATTTCCTCTTCTCGTAGAACGCCTCCTGAGACACCGTGGTAACTCTGCCTGGAGGGACGGATCTGACAAAATTCCAGTGATCATCGCTACGGACGAGCCAACGAAACCCGAGTTGTGAATGGTAGAGCAAATATTCTTCCCAGAAATAGCGAATGCCATCAAACTCGACACTGCGTTGGAGGAACCCAATCACTGTGAGGGGCGGCTGGCCATCAAGGTGACCGACCGTGCCTAGTGGGATCAACGGAGTGACTTTCTGATCAAGGGCACGCAAAAACTTGAGATTCCCCTGATTGATGTCAAGCAGCGAACCGCAGCTTGGACAAGTGACCCGTTCAGTTTTATCAGGGGCATGCAATGCGAGTACCCCACCACAGTTGGGGCAAGAGAGTTGCTGAGCGTCCACCGTGCGTGTCGTTTGCGGAGTCGCACTGTGTGGAAATCCTAACTCGGCAACATCAACCTCACGTCCGACAAAGGCGAGGGGTGGGTTTTCACTGTAGTCCAGGGTAGCGAACTCACCGTTGGAGCCGGAGAGATCGGCATAATGATGTTCAACGCCTGGGATAACCCGGTAGGGAATTTCTCCTTCTGCGCTGACCGTGTGGGCTGTGCCTTTTTCAGTGACGCTCAATGGAGCTGGCGTGGGAAGAGCGAAAACTAGCGCACCGAGAGTGAGCGTGGCAAAGGGCTCAACCACCTCGGGACTCGGTACGTGTTGTTGAAAAGTGAGATAGAACCGTCCTTGGGCTTCTGCGAGCCATCCCCAGCGGTCGTTGGAAAATGCGGCATACCATTCGTTCCATACGCCACCGGCTTCGTGGCTGAACTGGGCACGACCAGTCAGTTCAAACGGCTCGTCTTGATAGCGTCCACGTAGACCAATCGACAGTGACGAGTCGGTTTCTACGAGATACGCGACCTTACCAAGGTCTTCGGGATCGCGATCTCCGCGTGCGACCACCGAACGGCAGAACTCGCAGACGAGAACGACCGATGACCCAATCTTAAACGTTATTGACGATCCGCACCCCGGACAGGACGCCTGAACCATACTCCCTCACAACCGCTTCCTGCCTCACTCTATATGAAATTCACCGAGCGCTGCAAATCCGTTGGCTCAGTCATCAGTTCCACGTGTGAGAGTTCGGATAATAACCTTCTGTGCACCGAGGGTTGTGGTCAGTGTATCTGTCCATGGCCATTCTGGTCGTGGACGACAACAGTAGAGGTTGAATGTCGCGACCCCAGTTTCAGGATAGGTATGACACGTGAGGTGAGATTCCGTGAGCAGGAAAATGCCGGTTATCCCACCAGGAGGAGGGAATTGATGCCAGACGCTCTCGCCGATGACATGGAGGTTGAGCTCGGTGATGAGGCGTTGGCAGAGTTGTCGAAGCGTTAGCAAGTCACGCAACCGCTCAGGCGAGCATCCTTCAGCATCCACTAACCATTCTTGTCCGACAGACATAGCTCTGTTGCTCTACGGTAGGTTGCTCTCGCCCATCAGATAGCGATCGCACTCTCGCGCCGCGCCGCGCCCTTCGTTGATAGCCCAGACGATGAGACTCTGGCCGCGACGACAGTCGCCCGCAGCGAACACGCCTTCGACACTGGTCGTATACTTACCGTAGTCTGCCGCGGCATTTGACCGCGCATCGCGTTTGATGTTGAGTTGTTCCAACACCGCGTCTTCTGGACCAAGAAAACCCATCGCCAGCAGCACGAGATCGGCTTTCAACACGCGCTCTGACCCAGTCACCCTCTGCGGACCGAATACACCTTTGGCGTCTTTTCCCCACGTTACATCAACAATATGCAGTTCTTTCACATTGCCGTTGGCGTCACCGACAAATTTTTCTCCGGTCGTCAGATACTCACGCGGGTCGTCGCCAAAGCGCGCCTTGGCTTCTTCTTGGCCGTAATCGAGCTTGTACACCTTGGGCCATTCAGGCCAAGGATTATCTGCTGCTCGGGTATCTGGTGGACGCGCAAGGATCTCTAACTGGGTGAGAGATTTGCAGCCATGCCGCATTGAGGTACCGACGCAGTCAGTCCCGGTGTCTCCGCCACCAACGACAATCACATGTTTGTCTTTCGCCGAGATATAGCGGCCATCGGTCAGATTGGAGTCCAGCAGGCTCTTGGTGTTGGCATGGAGAAACTCCATCGCGAAATGAATGCCTTTGAGATTGCGACCTTCAATTGGCAGATCGCGCGGTTTGGTGGCACCACCACAATAGACAGTGGCATCAAACTCTTGCTGTAACTGAGTTGCAGGGATCGTACGTCCGATGTCAGTGTTAGTGACAAACTTCACCCCTTCTGCGGCCATGAGATCAAGACGTCGCTGGACAACCTTCTTGTCCAGTTTCATGTTGGGAATGCCGTACATGAGCAAGCCACCGATGCGGTCAGCACGTTCATACACTGTCACCAAGTGTCCGGCCCGATTGAGCTGGGCAGCGCAGGCAAGACCAGCCGGTCCAGAGCCGACCACGGCGACTTTTTTACCGGTGCGTTTCTCCGGTGGTTCGGGTTTGACCCACCCCTCTGCAAAGCCTTTGTCGATAATCGAGTATTCGATGTTTTTAATCGTCACTGCTGGTTCGTTCATACCCAAGACACACGATCCTTCACACGGAGCAGGACACACGCGGCCAGTGAACTCGGGAAAATTGTTGGTCTTATGGAGTCGTTCGAGAGCTTCTTTCCATAGCCCACGGTAGACGAGGTCGTTCCACTCCGGGATCAGATTGTTGACTGGACAGCCCGATGCCATGCCACTAATGAGCTGGCCGGTGTGGCAAAATGGAATGCCACAATCCATGCAACGTGCACCTTGTTGTCGCAGCTTGTTTTCAGGAAAATGCTCGTGGAACTCGTGCCAATCCTTCACCCGCGCAAGCGGGGAGCGATCGACGGGAAGCTCGCGCTCAAATTCCATAAAGCCGGTTGGTTTACCCATCCTACTGCGTCTCCTTACCGCTCTTTTGAAGAAGGGACTGTTCTCAACAGGGAATCAGGATGCCCGCTGGTATTCCTGACCGAAAACGATTGAGTCAATGTACTGGTTGGCTTCGTAATCGGTGATAATCTCACCACAATCTGGGCACACCTCACATTTAACCTGAGGAACAATGATCTTTTTGCGCTGCCGTATAAATTCCAAATCTTTTTTGGTGGCAACGATTTTTCGACTTCCACAAATTGGGCACTCAAGCACGTGTGATTTCATAACACATCTCTCTTGGCCGAAATCAACAAATAATATTCTTTGATGTCCCGTACCGTACGAATTGTTCCCTTGGTGTACACAAGAACGCCATCGTAGGTAGGGCTAACGATAACATAGAGTCTCTCTCGTTGCTGTACCCGCCGAGGACTACGTGAACGGAGCGTTTTGTTAATCGCTGGCGCGTTGAC
>JAYVFX010000067.1:0-9968 GCA_043772795.1 Deltaproteobacteria bacterium | reverse complement strand
CGCTGATGGATTGAGTGATCTCACAACCCTTGATGTAGCAGCGAGTGCGCCTCTGTGCCAATCTCGTGTGGTCTGATTTAGAATGCGAGTCCTATTTTTCCCCGATAATTAAGCCTTGTTTGTTTCAGGTCTTTTTGTTATTGTGACTAAAAGTCACGAAGTATTTGTATCACTGGGTGACCTTCCTGTCGGGTAGTGTACGGAGCCACGAGCCGTGGCTTCTTGTGGGGACACGCTTCATACTGCGTCGAGTGCAAGAGCGCTTGGTATCATGCGAAGGGAATCGTTCATGGCGAGAAAATTGCAATCCAATCCAATCCAATCCAACTTCTATTCCTTGTCGCTGTTCTCACTCTGAGTAGTGTCACTGCTCGTGCCACGACAATTACCTACGAAGCGACTGATCTCGCTGACATCACGCCCGGAGAAGACCTCTGGCAGTACCGCTACCTGGTAAGCGGCGTCACTTTCCCGCTGGGGAGTGGCTTTGACATCTTCTTCCCTCTTGCTAACGGGTTCCTCGCTGGCGACCTCACAAATACACCATCTCCCAATGCCGATTGGGATACCATCGCCTTACAACCCGACCCTGGCTTACTAGACGATGGCCGGTACGATGCCCTGGCGCTCGTCAATAATGCTTCTTTAGCTGACGCGTTTGTGATGGATTTCGTCTGGCGCGGCACGGGTGCGCCGGGTAGCCAGCGCTTTGAAATCTTTGACGCTACGTTTGCCGTGATCGACGAGGGTATCACGAGCCCAGCCGGTGGCACGCCAGTGCCTGAACCTGGGACGCTGACCTTGCTGGTCGGCCCAGGTCTCTTGGGTTGGGTATGGCTGCGGAGGCAGCCGCGGGGAGTCGCGTAGGGGTGCGTCAATTTCTTGATTGTTGGACGACAAAAGGGGAGATTTTCACATGCAGATGCACAGAGGTAGAGGACGAGGGCTTGGTGTTGACTTCGATAGCGTGACCCAAACCCGTTTCTTTCGGGTTGTTGCCTGGCTCGTTATTAGCACGTTGCTGCTTGCCCATTATCCATCTCGCGCCGTGGCGGCGCCTCCTCTGCACGCGGCGCTCTCGGTCGGCGATTTTACCTTGGTCAACTCCATCCGTGTATCGCGCACGGTCTTTCGTTTTACCTACAAAGCCCGGCTGACCAATCGCAGCAGCACTAACCTCCCCGGCGTGACGGCGACAGCCACGAGCCGAAACCCCAACCTGACGGTGATCGATCAGACCCTCACCTTCGGTGTCGTGCCAGCCGGAGCCGGTACGCACTCACAGCCAGCCATCCCCAGCCAGGACACGTTTACCATCGAGCAGGATCGTAGCCACCCGTTTAATCCCAATAGCCTCCACTGGCTGTTTAATGTTCATCCCCAAGCCAACGCTGGAGCGGATCGCACGACCCAGGTCAACCAAACGGTACAGCTCGATGGCAGTACATCGAGTGATACAGACGGCGATGAGCTGACCTTTCGTTGGACGCTTCTTTCCAAGCCTGCGCAGAGTACCGCCGCATTATCCAGCTCCACTGCTGTGCAACCGACGTTTACGGTGGATAAAGCGGGAACCTACGAGTTTCAGTTAATCGTCAATGACGGCAGTGCCGATAGTGCACCCGATACCGTCAAGATCAGCACGACCAACAGTGGTCCGATTGCCAATGCTGGCCCTGACCAGACCGTGAGGTTGAATAGTCTGGTCACGCTCAATGGCAGTGACTCCAAAGACCCCGATGGTGATCCACTCATCTATCAGTGGACGCTCGTCACGGTGCCACAAGGAAGTAGCGCAACGCTGACCAATCCCGCCACGGTTAGTCCGAGCTTTACCGCCGACAGCCTGGTGCGTATCACGTGCGGCTGATCGTTAACGACGGAAAAGTGGCGAGTACCGCTGACATCGTTATTGTCTCGACTGAAAACAGTGCACCGGTGGCCAATGCCGGACCAGACCTCACTGGGCTGGTCAATCAACTCGTGCAATTGAATGGCAATGCTTCCAGCGATGTGGATGGCAATCCGCTGTCCTATCAATGGTCGTTTGTCTCGGTGCCAGGGACCAGCAACGCGGTCTTATCTGACACCACGATCGTCAACCCGACCTTCACCCCAGACGTCGCCGGAATGTATGTCGTGCAACTGATCGTGAATGACGGCAAGCTCGATAGCGCGCCGGACTCGGCAAAGGTGACGATCTCGGTTAGCGGCGGCGGATGCACGCCAGGGGAGACACGAGCGTGCTACAGCGGACCGAGCGGGACACAAGGCGTCGGCATCTGTAAAGCCGGGACGCAGACGTGCGGCACCGATGGCATCTTCGGTACGTGCGTCGGCGAAGTACTCCCAGCCACCGAGATTCCAGCCAATGGCATTGATGAAGATTGTAACGGGCAGGACCAGCAGTGCACGCCGGGTAGCACCCAAACGTGTTACACCGGCCCAGCGGGCACCGCAGGTGTCGGCATTTGCAAGGCCGGCACCCAGACGTGCGGCAGCGCGGGGACACTTGGGACATGTGAAGGGGAAGTAAAGCCTGGCACAGAAATTCCCAACAACGGCATTGATGAAGATTGTAACGGTGCCGATCTAACCGGAGGCAATATCCCGCCCGATCCCAGCACCGTGGCACCACCGGTAGAGCAAGGGGTTGCCACGATCCTGGCGAATTCCACGGCGTTTCTCTACACCGGTACCAATCCGATTCAGACGGGGGTTGTAGCTGGTACGATCGAACCGCGCCGTGCGGCGGTTATTCGCGGCAAAGTCCTGGATCGCAACAACGCGGCTTTGTCGGGTGTTACGATTAGTATTCTCAATCATCCCGAGTTTGGTCAGACGTTGAGCCGGGCCGACGGCAAGTTTGACTTGGTGGCGAACGGGGGCGGGCTACTGACCGTGAAGTATGAGAAGAGCGGCTTTCTCCCTGCCGAGCGTCAGCTTGCTGTCCCCTGGCAGGACTTTGTGCTTACGCCGGATGTCGTGCTGATCGCCAAAGATGCGGCGGTCACGACGGTAGACCTCACCGCGCCATCGGTGCAGGTCGCGCGTGGGGGCACGGTGACTGATAGCAGCGGCACGCGCAAAGCTACTGTGCTCATTCCGCCGGGTACTCAAGCGCAGGTGATATTGCCGAACGGTACGACACAGTCGGTGAGTACGCTCAACATCCGCCTCACAGAATACACGGTAGGAACCAATGGCCCGAAGGCGATGCCCGCGCCGCTCCCGCCGACGAGCGGCTATACGTATGCGGTGGAACTCGGTGCGGATGAGGCGATCGCGAAGGTAGCCGGGAAAGACGTGCTGTTCAGCCAACCCGTGTCGTTTTACGTCGAAAACTTCCGCAACTTCCCCGTCGGCCTGCCAGTACCGGTGGGGTACTACGATAAGGATAAAGCGGCTTGGATTCCCTCGCCCGATGGGCGGGTAATCAAGATTGTCGGCGTCACGGGCGGGCTGGCGACGCTCGATACTGACGGCGACGGCCTTGGCGATGACGGGGCGTCTCTGGGAGTGACGGATGCTGAACGGCAACAGTTGGCAACCCTCTACGGGACCGGTCAGATCCTGTGGCGGGTGACCGTGTCGCACTTTTCAACGTACGACTTAAACTACGGCGTCAGTCCACCGCCCGGTGCCCAACCCCCCACTGTGTTCAAACAGTCTAGTCAGTCTAGTCAGTTCAAACTGTCTAATGCACTGTCTATTGACAAAAAGCTTGACGAGCCTCAGCGCGTATGCGGGTCGATCATTGACTGCCAGGGCCAGGTACTGGGAGAGGCGATCGGGGTGACGGGCACGCCGCTGACCCTCCACTACGCCAGTGACCGTGTGCCCGGGCGTGGCGCAGCTAACACGCTGAAGATCCCCTTGAGCAGCGGTGTGACTCCATCGGCCATTCCCAAGCGGATCGACTTGGAAATCTCTGTGGCCGGACAGGTTACCAAAACGAGTTTTCCCTTTGCCCCCAACCAGACGTATACGTTTACGTGGGACGGCTTGGACGCCTATGGCCGCACTCTCTCGGGTCAGCAATTCGTGTCTATCTCCCTCGGTTATGTGTATGAGGGTTTCTACAATCTTCCTCCTTCTCTAGCTGCAAGTTTTGGCTTTCCGAGCGGGGTTCGTGTACCAGGGGACATTCCTGGCCCTGATGTCACTTTGTGGCAGGTATTTTTCAACATTATTGGTCCTCCGATTGATCAACGTGCCTTGGTGGTGGGAGGATGGAGCGTCAACGTCCACCACGCGTACGACCCGCTAGGCCGTATCCTTCACCTTGGGACTGGAGGGCGACAAAGCGGGAGCGGGGGTTTTCTCTCCAGTGTAATGACGACCGTTGTCGGGAACCCGCAAGGGACCCTCTGCGATAACTGCCCGGTGACGCAGGCGCGGCTGAGAGGCGCTGATAAGGTTCTGGTAAATTCGGATGGGAGTCTCCTCGTTCTTGATAATGGTATCAACTTCTTGGATGGTGGGCGCGTGAGCCGGGTAAGCCGTGACGGGACGTTTACGAAAATTGCCGGAAACTGTTGCCAGATCGGATTTAGCGGCGATGGGGGGCCAGCAGTCCAAGCCCTACTGGACGGACCGGTGGACATGGCGCTGGGGCCTGATGGGTCTGTGTATATATTGGAATTTCGCAGCCGTATCCGTCGCATCACGCCAGACGGGATCATTCGGACTATAGCGGGGACTGGCGTCCAGGGCTTTAGTGGGGATGGCGGTCCGGCACTCCAGGCGCAGCTGAGCAACCCGCAGGGAATTGATGTTGGTCCTGATGGGAGTCTCTACATCGTTGATCTTGGCAACTATCGCATTCGCAGAGTCGGGCCGGACGGCATTATCACGACCATTGCCGGGACTGGCAACTGTTGCTTTAGTGGGGATGGCGGACCGGCGCTGCAAGCCGAAATAAATCCTGGGAATATTGCTGTCGGACCGGATGGCAGTGTCTATATAGCAGACACGGGGACTCATCGTGTCCGGCGGGTCACTCCGAATGGAATTATCGACACGTTTGCTGGAAATGGCCTTGAAGGCACCAGCGGCAATGGCGAGCCTGCGACGCAAGCATCGTTAGCTTTTCCATACGCACTTGCTGTGAGCCCGGACGGCAGCGTGTACATGAGTACATTTCTCTCTTTGATTCGACGAGTCAGCCCAGATGGGATCATTAGCCTCGTCGCCGGAGTGGAGAACACCTCTGGCTTTAATGGAGACGGTGGTCCGCCAACACAGTCTTTACTCCAGGGGATCCCCGCTGGCCTTACCGTAGGACCAGATAACAACCTGTATATTGCTGATCAAGGAAATAACCGCATTCGCCGCGTGAGTCCGCCCTTGCCTGGGTTTGAGAATGGCCAGATTCTCATTCCGTCACAGGACGGGACAACCCTCTATCAATTCGACCCATCCGGGCGACATCAGAAAACCACCAATGTCCTCACTGGCTCGGTGTTGTACGAGTTTAGCTATGATGGGGCAGGGCGACTGGTCCAGATCAAAGACGGTGACAACAACGTCACCACCATCGAGCGCGGCGCGAGTGGCAACCCGACCGCTATTGTTAGTCCCTTTGGGCAGCGCACGACGTTGAGCGTGGACGCCAACGGCTACCTGGCCTCCGCCACCAATCCGGCGAATGAGGCGTTCCAGATCAGCTACACTGACGGTGGTCTGCTGACCAGCTTCACCAATCCCCGAGGGAACGTCTCGCAGATGACCTACGATGCCAGCGGCCGTTTGATGCGTGACACCAATGCTGCCGGTGGGTTCCAGCACTTCGTGCGCACGGAGATTGCGGATGGTTATGAGGTGACCCGCACCACGGCGCTCAACCGCGCCACACAGTATCGGGTTGAGGAACTCTCTACCGGTGACCAGCGCCAGATCAACACCTTCCCCGACGGTACGCAAAGTCAAGAGTTGCACGGCACCAACGGTAGTCGCAGCACGACACAGCCCGACGGGACAGTCTTTGACCTGCTCGAAGGACCGGACCCACGGTTCTCGATGATGGTGCCGATTCCCACAAATCAGACGGTGAGAACGCCGAGCGGGCTGACCACGACGACAACCACCAGCCGCACGGTTAATCTCACTGATCCGAACAATCCATTCAGCCTCACGGGTCTGACGGACACGGCCACACTCAACGGTCGCACCTTCACCAGCGCCTACAATGCAACGACCAAGACATTCACCGACACCAGTCCGCAAGGGCGGCAAAGCTCTACGACCATCGACGCGCAAGGCCGGACAAGGCAAATGCAGGTCGCTGGCCTTGCGCCGACGTCGGTGGGATATGACAGTCGCGGGCGGCTGGCGAGTGTCTCCCAAGGTGGTCGCTCGCTGTCGCTTACCTATGACAGCAACAGCTATCTGGCGACCACAATCGATTCGCTGGGTCGCGTTACCAGCTTTACGAATGACGCGGCAGGACGGGTGACGTCGCAAACGCTGCCAGACAACCGTGTCATCACCTATAGTTACGATCCGAACGGCAACCTCACGTCATTAATGCCACCCGGTCGCTCGGCACATGTGTTTAACTACACCTCGGTGGATTTGCAAAGTCAGTATGCTCCACCGAGTGTCAGTGGTGGAGGCACGAATCAAACGCTCTACACGTTTAATGCTGACCGGGAGCTGACGGTAATCACGCGGCCCGACGGGAAAACGATCCAGTTCAATTATGATGGTGGAGGTCGCGTCGCCTCGCAGTCTATCGCACGCGGCAGTACCGGCTATAGCTATGATGTGACGACCGGCAACCTCACGAACATCACTGCTCCTGATGGGGGCATCCTGTCCTACTCGTATGACGGGTCGTTGCTGACCGGCACAGGTTGGACCGGAGTAGTAACAGGAAATATCAACCGTCTTTACGATAATGACTTCCGCTTGACCTCGCTGTCCGTGAACGGTGCCGACCCTGTTACATTACAGTACGATAATGACAGCCTGCTGACTGAGGTGGGGAGTCTATCTCTCAACCGCAATCCGCAAAACGGACTTCTGACAGGAACCACGCTTGGCGGAGTGACTGACAGCCTGAATTACAACACTCTCGGTGAGATGGCCACCTATAGTGCTGTCTACAACGCAACAGGATTGTACAGCACCCAATACACCCGCGACGCCATTGGGCGCATCACGGAAAAAGCCGAGACCATTGGTGGGGTCACCACGACATTCACCTACAGTTACGACACTCCGGGTCGACTGAAAGAAGTGAAACAAAATGGTACAATTACCGCAACGTATACCTATGACAGCAACGGTAACCGGCTCAGCGGTCCTGGCTTGAATACACCTCCAACCTACGACGCCCAGGATCGTCTGACACAGTACGGCAGCACGACCTACACCTACACCGCTAATGGTGAATTACTCACCAAGAGTGTAGGTGGGCAGACGATGACCTATACGTATGATGAGTTGAGTAATCTGCTGCGAGTGACCTTCCCTAGTGGATCACCGATCGATTACGTGATCGACGGCCAGAATCGCCGCATTGGCAAAAAGCTGGGTGGCAATCTCGTGCAGGGCTTCTTATATCAAGATGGACTGAAACCGATTGCCGAGTTAGATGGCAACAATAACGTCCTGAGCCGATTCGTCTACGGCAGCCGAGCAAACATTCCTGACTACATGATCAGAGACGGTGTGACGTATCGCATCATAGCCGATCACCTTGGCAGCCCACGGCTGGTAGTTCATGCCAACACTGGAGCGATCTTCCAGCGCATGGACTACGATGAATTCGGCCGTGTCCTCGTGGACACCAACCCCGGCTTCCAGCCATTTGGCTTTGCCGGTGGTTTGTATGACCAAGATACAAAGCTGGTACGCTTTGGTGCACGGGATTACGATGCGGAGATGGGGCGGTGGACGAGTAGCGATCCGATCCTGTTCGAGGGTGGGGATACTAATTTGTATGGGTACACCTGGCAAGATCCCGTCAATTACCTTGATCCATTAGGACTTGGGAGTTTTGGCAGCGTTGCAACCGTTTCACTCGAAGGCGGATATGTACCGTATAATGTCGCAATTCAAAAGTCTCGAGGTAAGATATGGTTTAAGGACGGCACGAAATGGACAAGCAGAGCTTACTATTCAGAGGGTGATTGGTCAAATACAAGGAAAAATGGCGAAAAATCGTATCCACGTTGCCCACGTAATAGTAATAACGGAGCGGCTGGAGTCTACGCCGGCTTCGGATTTGGTGGTTTTATTTCGACCGCTAATTCATTCAATGATTTTCTCGGGCCGGCAACCGTTTACAATTTTAATTTGCCTGCTGTTGGAGTTCAATACTCAAAGGGAGATAATGGAGTTGAAAGCCTTTCAATAACCTTTGGGCCTTCTGCCGGTTTTAGCTTTAGTCAGTACAGAACGAATACAACGGATCGATGATTGGGCGGTATTATGGAAGGCTGGATAATGTCCTCGCTGGCTTGCGCGACGATTACCTATTTGCAAAAAGAGAAAAAGGGTCAAGTCTTTACTTAATCAATAACTAATAGTGATAAAATCTGACTGAATTGCAAGCCCAGAAATGAATTCCCCGTTTCTCATCAGAGTCAACAAACGAAGAAAAGGAACGGGAATAGGGGACGTTGCAAGGAAATTAGGGTTATGGCTAGGGGATATATTGTCGCCCAAAAATTTTATTCGAGAGTTGTTAAGACGAAGAGACATCCAGTCTGAGCGACGAGATCTGTCGCCACTTGTGACATCCCTTCACTGAGATCGAGCCATGCCTCCTCGTCTTGCGGAGGCATGATGCTGACAAGATACGTATGCTCATGTCCAAGCCAAGGATCAACGTGATACTGCCCTTCGACTCCTGGGTACCGACGCACGAGTTCTCCCACGTACTGCGTGAGAGCTGCGCGTTCTTCATCACTCATTTCACGATTGAGATTCTGAGCGCGGGACATCTGCTGTTTCCCTGACCGAACCGCCAGTGCTGATTTTTCCTGGCATTGGTGTTTCCCAATACTGTTCGGCACGAATTTGGGCGTTGGGGCTCGGAATTCCTTCTCCCGGTGGGCGAAGGAACCCATCGCCATACGTGCACGAAGAGTGCCGAACACTATTGAGAGACCACCATCATCCTCCGGCCGCAGCGCGACTGAGTGGTGATGACGGACTCTCTAATCAATCTTCTCCGGTGACCTCCAGGACGAGCCGTATGCCCTCCCATACCTGCTGCATGATACGTGTCGAGAGGACACCGATCTTTTCTTGGAGATACGTGCGATCCAGCGTCTGTATTTGGGTGACATTCACAACGCAGGGCTTGGGAAGATTGCCGTCTCCTTTGCGTAGACGCACGTTCCCTGGCAGGGCGGCATACCGTAAGTTTGATGTGATGGCGACAACAACGACCGTGTTGAGCTGACTGCGATTCAAGCGATCGTGTTGCAATACCAGCGCTGGACGCCGACCCCACGGCTCTGAGCCTCGACCGGCAAACGAGACCCAGTAGACATCTCCTTGATGAACTACCACCTCTCTTTGGGCCATGAACTCATCCGGAGAAACTCATCTGCTGTCTGTTTCTGTTCTGCTTGTATCGTGCCATCAGCAAACAGGGCGTTGATTTGAGCGGTGATGTCTCGGTCGCGTTTTGCGCGAGCGACTCGAGACAGAATCGTCGCGATCAGGTGACTACGCGACTCGCCCCGGCGTTCGGCCAATTGATCGACGGTTGCTAAGACTGGTTCAGGGAGGGAGACTGCGACCTTTTTCATACAGATCCATCCATTTCTTTTGTCGCTATCATACTGGGAAAGCTGAGAACAAGAAACCGCAAGACCAGAAAAATGAAAAATAGGGACGTTGCAATAGTATCAGCAATTCCCGGAAGGGCTTGAAGCCCAGGAACGAGGCCAAGCGCACAGGTGGCTTTTCGTAAACTCGCATGCCACACTGCCCCTGTGACGGACAGG
>JAYVFX010000066.1:0-10631 GCA_043772795.1 Deltaproteobacteria bacterium | reverse complement strand
CATTCGTGCTGCCGCTCAGAGCCCATAGATCCCCGAACGTATTGCGAAGTCACTGAATCACAGGATGTTTACCTCAGGTTATTGAGAAGTTACCTTCATCCCCCTTAACTCCCCCATAACAGTGCCCCTGAACATCTTGTGGACCGGCAACTCTCCCGAGTTCCGCAACGAAGCGCCGGCGATCACCTGCCCGGCTAATGCCAGTCTTACGTGTGTGCCGGCCACGGGCTCGTCCGTGGATATCACTGCTCTCGTGACAGATCCTGACGCCGACCAGACATTGACCATGTCGCTCAAGGAAGGGAACTCCGTCCTCCAGCAGCACACGCTGGCGACGCCTGCCACCGACGAACCAGTCACCTGCAGCGGAGTGATCCTCCTACCCGGCCAGCACTCCCTCACCTTGGAGGTTTCCGACGGCAATGCGTCCGCGTCCTGCAACACGAGCGTCACCGTTAATGCGGACACCACCGCACCAGTGATCAGCGGCGTGCCAGGAGCGATCACCGTCTCTGCAACATCAGCCAGCGGCGCCGTTGTTACTTTCACCCCGCCGCAGGCGACCGACGCCTGCGATGGCCTAGTGGCGGTCAGCTGTGTACCAGCCTCCGGTTCTACCTTCCCGGTCGGCATGACCACCGTTACGTGCACCGCGGCAGATCATCTTGGCCATCGCAGCAGTGCTACCTTTCCCGTGACCGTGACGGCCACGGCCTTGATACAGACAACGACCTTGATCACCATCGTCGATGGCTTGCCCGTACCATCGGCGGTCAAGATCGCGCTCAAAGTGCCGTTGCTGGTTGCCAAGGTGGCACTGCAGAAAAACCAGCCGCAGGTTGCCTGTGGCTCCCTGCGGGTATTTGAAGGTGTCGTCGGGCAGTTACGTCGGACTAACCAACTGACTGCCACGCAAGCCACGCAGTTGACCAGTGCGGCACAGAGCATTCGTACGACGCTGGGTTGTCCGTAACCCACGCACTGGAGCGGCGGGTGAGCCTTCGTAGGGTGAACATTGCCCACCCTACAGGACTACAGGACTGTCACCATCGCACGAAAGGAGCATGCAAATGAAACAGTAGAAGGTGGACGCCATAACCGTTCGTGTTGGTACGCAGTGTTCTATTTCACTTATAACGCGCTAACAACGACCGTAAGAAAGGAGCAACACAATGGAAGCACAAACTGTTCAACGGCAACCGATTCCTCGCATCAATGATTCAGCCCCGGACTTCAAAGCTATGAGCACTCATGGTGAGATTACCCTCTCCCAGTTCACCCAGGCCGGCAAATGGGTCTTGCTCTTCTCCCACCCCGCAGATTTTACCCCGGTCTGCACGACCGAGTTTATCGAGTTTTCTCGATTGGCTCCCGAATTTGAAAAACGCAACGTGCAACCAATTGGCCTCTCCGTCGATAGCATCTTTTCGCACTTAGGCTGGGAACAAAACATCGAGAAAAACTTCGGCCAGAAGATTCCTTTCCCGGTGATCGCTGACCGCAACATGGCCGTGGCCTCACTGTATGGTTTGATCCATCCCGGCGCGAGTGACACCGCGACCGTACGGGCAGTTTTTCTTATTGATCCCACCGGCAAGGTGCGCTTCTTGATCTACTATCCGCTGAGCATGGGGCGGAACTCGGCAGAGATTCTGCGCGCCATTGATGCGGCGCAGGCGGCAGATAAGCATGGCATTGCGACACCGGTGAACTGGCAGCCGGGTGAGGAAGTGATTGTCCCTCCACCGGTCAACGAAACCGCGCTGCGTGAACGCCTGGAGATGGGCAAAAAGGGAGAAGTCACACAAACTGATTGGTACTTCTCGAAGAAGAAAATCTAAATCGAACTACCTCATTGATTCTGGTGGGGCCGATCTCGTCATGCCGGCGAAGCTTGTCCCGGACTCAATCCGCCGGGAGCTGGCATCCAGGGGCATTTGGCATGGGTCTTTGGTTTTGTCTCCTGGATTCCGGGTCTCGCGCTGCTCGCCCGGAATGACGGGTTACTACGAATGCTCAGCGCAACAAAATCCGTACGCCAGAACCCGCTCCATCATTCCGGCGTACGGGACTTTGTAGTTAATGGAGGGTGACGTTATAGCTCGCCGCGTACTGCGTTGGCACTGCAAACTTGAAAAGTTTTGCCGCATTGAGCCCAAGAATCTTGGCGCGGTTCTTGTCAGACAGTTCGCCCATCTGTCGTTCGATCGCCTCAGCCGAATGTGGCCACGAGCCTTCATGGTGCGGGTAATCATTGGCCCACAAACAGTTATCAACCAGGTTATACTTCACCGCGAGATCGATACCGACTTGGTCTTCTTGGAACGAGGCATAGCCGTGTTCACGGAAGTAGTCGCTTGGTAATTTCTTCAGCGTCGGCCATCTCCACATGTGATGCTTCTTATAGGCTTCATCCATCGCACCAATCGCCCAGGCGACCCACCCAATGCCACACTCAATCGCCGCAAACTTCAACTGCGGGAAACGCTCCAACACGCCAGACGCACACATGTTCGCGACAGGTTCGACCGTTGGGGCTAGCGAATGCGAGACGTAGTTGATAACCGCACCACCGTCTTTACGCGCGACGCGAGGGTCACGGCCAGTGGAAATATGGAACGTAATTGGCAGGCCGGTCTCTTGGATCACCGCCCACAACGGATCAAAGAGTGGCAGGTTGTAGTTCGGATGCTTTGCATCGTAGGAACCAAAAATCGGCTTGCAGGGAAGTGTCAACCCACGAAATCCCATCTTCGCGACACGTTTGATTTCTGCGATCGACCCTTCAAGATCACCGGTCGCAATCGCGGCCATCGGCGACATGCGATCGTTGTACCTGCCAAAGGTCTCCCAGGCCCAATCGTTGTACGCACGGCATTGTGCCTGTGCGAACAAGGGGTCCGGCGTTGCCCACATCAGTAACCCTTTGTTAGGAAACATAATCTCGGCATCGACGCCATCACGAGCCATATCTTTGAGGCGTTGCTCAGGGTCAGCGCCGGATTTTTGTCGTTCAAAATCCTCACCGTGGAACACTGAGTCATGCAGTCGTGACTTCTGCCAGCCTTCCGAGACTTGCCACTTCACGCCGTTTTCGTCTACTTCGATTTTGGGAAGCCGCTCACGGTATTTGGTGTCTAACCGTTCCCGCCACAGCTCGGCTGGTTCGTTGGTATGACTATCACACGAGATCATAAAATACTTGTTCGGATCACTTGGCCGAGCCGTGCGCTCCCAGCCTGTGTGTCCAGGGGTTTCTAATCGCCATTGGTTTGGTGCATCGATCATCTCTAATGCCCTCCTTAACTAATTGTTTCATTCGTTCATTGTGTCATCGATTCATTATCATAGAATTTTCGCGAGTTCACTTCGGCCATACTTGGGCTTCAAGGATAGGAGCAAATTCGTCAGGGGAAACAGGATGACAGGCATAACCCTCACGGTGCTGCTGGACTTTTTCCGCTAGGGTTCGACACTTCAACCGCGCTTCGGACACTTCACGCATCAGCTTGGAACGGCCTCGCTGGTCTGCTTCACCTGCCACATCAACCGCGTGGAGCAGTTCTTCGTCGATACGAATGGAAATATTCTTCGTCATACCTTCTGTCGTACATTTTGCATGCATTCATGTCAATTTTAATCACTTCGCCAATGTTCTGTTACACGCAGCTTGACCTGAGCGCGTTTCGCAGTACATTTGCTCTTCGTGCAGACATAGATGTCGAGCTGAGACATGGATCAGACAGTAAAGGAAAAAGACCTATGAACGCAACCGAACTCCAGGAATATCGTCGGAAGCACGTCCCTGTGTATAATGCCAACAAAATGAAACTGGGCATCTTTGGACAGAATTGTAGTAACGGCTGTACGATTACGCATGCAGAGACGACCTTCAAACCCACATACAAGCACAACGTTGAGATCTCCCAGAAAGCAGACAACCTCGGATTCGAGTTGCTCGTTCCGGTGGGCCGCTGGCGTGGCTTTGGCGGCACCACAGATTTCAACGGCGATTGTATGGAGACCTATACCTGGGCCACAGCAATGGCAACGCAAACCAACAACATCATGCTCTTCTCTACGTCGCACGTGCCAACCATGCACCCCATCGTTGCGGCAAAACAAGGATCGACGATCGATAATATTTCTGAGGGGCGTTGGGGCCTGAATATTGTTTGTGGCTGGTTTAGCCCAGAGATGGAAATGTTTGGTGCAGTGCAGATGCCCCACGATGATCGCTACCGTCATGCTGGCGAGTGGATTCAGGTTATTAAACGGCTATGGTCGGAGCAGCATTTCGATCATCACGGTGAGTTTTTCCACATTAAAGATGGGTACATGCTGCCCAAACCGGTACAGAAGCCCTACCCTGTTCTCATCAATGCCGGTTTCTCTCCGGCAGGAAAAGACTTCTCAGCTCGTGAGGTTGATTTTAATTTTATCGCCATTGACACGCTTGAGCATGGTAAAGAGATTATCGACGACGTCAAAGGACTCGCACAGAAAAAATACAACCGTGAGATCGGCATGATGAGTTATGGTCTCGTCGTTTGCCGCGATACCGAGAAAGAAGCCCGGCAGATGTACGACTACATCGTTGAAAAAGGCGACTGGGAAGCAACTCGTGGGATTCTCAGATTGTTAGGAATCGAGAGTGGATCTTTCAGCGCGGAGCATCTCACCAAGTATGCAGAACACTTCATCGCCGGCTGGGGTGGCTATCCGATGGTCGGAACACCAGAGCAAGTCACCGAAGAATTAGTCAACATGTCCAAGATTGGCGTCGAAGGCATGATCCTCTGCTGGCTCGATTACAATGAAGAGATCACATACTTCGGCGAGCGTGTAATGCCGCTGATGCGACAGGCGGGGTTGCGGCAGTGAGGCAGGTGGGGAAGCCAGGAAGCTAGGAAGCTAGGAAGTGGGGAAGCTAGGAAGCTAAGAGTAACGTGCGTTGCGCGCACGACTCCCTGATTACGCCGAAGTCTGCAAGAGCTGTTTCAGCATCACCTGCGCCCTGCGGAGATCCGGCATCGTAAATCCTTCAGTAAATTTGCCATGCACTTCAGCAAGCAACTGCCGTGCAGCGTCACGTTTCCCCTGCCGTTTCCACAAACGACTCAAACTGAGCGCAGCCCGTAGCTCGAATGTCGTGGTTTGCTGCTGGCGCGCAATAGCAAGGGCACGGTGAAAACATTCCTCGGCCTCTAATTGCGGATTGTCAACTTTGAACTTTGAACTTTGAACCGTAAACTTCCTTAATATCAGTTCTCCCTTGAGACGCCACAGCTCGGTGATCCCATAAAACTCTTCGTTCTGCAAAGCCATGTGTAAGGCTTGGTCAACAGTTTTTCGCGCTTCATTTCCCTGACCAATACGAGCATAGGCGTGCCCTAGCAGCGCCAGAAAGGCCGTGCGGGTCACCTCGGCACCGGTTGCCCCCCACTCTGTGATTCCTTGTTGTAACTCCTCCCACGCTGGTTTCCGCGCCCCTCGCTGCCCACGTATCCAACCACGCAACACTTTCCCATACGCTGTCCACATCGGAAACCCATACTCTTGGCTCAGCATGATAACTTCAGTTGTTAACGTTTCTGCTGCAGAAAGTTCTCCGCGTAAAACATGGAGGGTTGCCGCAATGTTCAGCGCAAACGCTAAGCTAAAATGATGACCAAGCGATCGTGCCAGAGTCAACATTTTCTGGCCGTGCTGAAAAGAACGATCTGGATATCCTAAGCACCACTGTGCGAGCGCCGCATACGCCAAACACATGACGCCAGGATCTTGTAACGCTCGCGGTTGATGCAACTCTGGGGTATACAGCGCAATGCCACGCTCAACCTGCACCAGCGCCTCGGGAAATCTCCCACGATGAAAGAACGTTTGCCCCAGTGTCCAATATGCTTGCACGAGCGGTGCTGGCTGCGTTTGCTGTTGTGCAAGGACCAAGCACTGCTCGGCTAACTGCTGAGCCGTACCTAATTGCGCGCGAATAAAATAGAAGGCCTCCAATCCAAGCAAGGTGCGCAACAATCGCGGCGTTTCACCAATCTGTCGGCAGAGTGTCAGCGCCCGCGCATAACATTGCTCAACTGCCGCTGCCCCGTATCCTTGGGTCGCAATCAATGGTCCACCAAGCGCGATCTGCAGAGTTAACTCGTGGTGATCGCGCTCGCTTGTCTCCGGCAAACGCCGGAGGAGATCCAACGCTGTACGGAAATGATGTGTCGCCTCAGCAAGGGCAGAGCGCTCGGTCGCCTGCTGTCCAGCTAACTGCCAATAACGAATCGCCTGTGCAAACAACTGGGCTTCGGTGTAGTGATGCGCAATCACCTCGGACTGGGCTTCGCGCAGTTCCGCGGAGCGGGCTTCCAGCGTCTCAGCAATACGCTGATGATAATGACGTTGGGTGCGTTTCCGCAACGATTGATACGCGGCATCCTGAACGAGGGCATGCTTAAAGAAGTAGTTGGCTTGTGGTGGGATCCCCCGCTGGTACAATAGCTCGGCATCAACCAGCGTCGTCAGTGCCAGTTGTAAGGTATCCTCATCAACTGGGGATACCGCTTGTAGTAATTCATAAGAAAACTCACGCCCAATAGTCGCCCCCAACTGGGCAATCTCTTTGGCGGCCTGCGAGCGGTCGAGGCGGGCCATTAATACGTCGTTCAGTGTCGTCGGAATCGTGAGAAGCGGCGACGCGAGGCCGATAGTTGTCACCGCAAAGGTGCCGGTCTCAACCATTACCTTTGTTAATTCCTCGACGAACAACGGAACGCCATCCGCCTTTTTCACCAGGAGAGCATGAGCTTCAGGTGAAAGTGATCGGCCTTGCGCAACATGCGTACTGAGCGCCTTGACCTCATCGTCCCCCAGTCGTTCCAACGGCAGATGCGTCATATACGAAGTCAGCCGCCACGGAATGCGGAAATCGGGGCGAAAGGTAAATACCAACAAGATCGGCGCACGGGGCACTTGCTCCATAAACAAAGCAAGAGCTTCCAACGTTGACGGATCAGCCCACTGCAGATCTTCAACCACGCCAATCACAGGATTCTGCGCGGCGGCTTTCGTCAGCCATATCCGTAGCCCATCGAGTACCCCTCTACGTTGCTGTTGGGGCGGAAGCGAAAGCGGCGCGTAGCGGTCTGGAGGAAGCGGCAGTCCCAGCCAGTTAGCAAAAATCGGAACAGTCTCTGCTGGTGACAATCCATATGCAGCAAGGGTCTGTTCAAGTTTTTCCAGTTTCTGCATTGGCGAATCCGCCCGTTTGAAGCGGAGCGCACGCCACAAGAGGTCGATGGTCGGATACAAGGCACTGTGCTGGTGATACGGGAAACAATGCGCTTCAAGCCACGTGTGAGGCTGCTCGCTCACCTGTTCCCGTAAGGCCTGGACAAGACGAGACTTACCAATGCCAGCCTCTCCACCTAACAACACAACATGTCCGGTGCCTCTTTTGGCTTGCTGCCAGCGGTCAAGTAAAGTCGCTAACTGCGAGTTCCTCCCAACTAATGGCGACAGTCCTTTGGTCGCCGCGACTTCGAGACGGCTACGCGCCTCGCTTTCCTCTTCTACTTGGTGGATGGCCAGAGGTTGAGAGACCTCTTTGAGGAGCGTCGAACCGAGGGCACGGCAGGTAAAAAATCCTTGGACCAATTGAAAGGTCGCCGCACTGATCAGGACACTATTGGGCTCAGCAATCTCCTGCAGCCGCGCCGAGATGTTGAGTGGTTCCCCTACCACTTCGACAAGATCTCGCGAGTCTTCGGTGTTGACCTCTCCAGCCACAACCGGCCCGGTGTGAATACCAATTCGTACTCGGAGGGGAAACGTCTGCAACGCGGGCACAGTCTTTTGCAGTCGGGCATTCAATCGTGGTAACGCCGCAATGATTTCCAAGCCAGCGCGTACGGCGCGATAGGCATCCCCCTCATGCGCTACCGGAAAACCAAAATAGACCAACGCCCCATCCCCGAGATACCGCGCCAGATATCCATCGAAGCGTGCAATCACCTCAGCACAAAGGTCGTGGTATGCTTGGATCACTTCTTGTAGCTCTTCCAGTTCGACTTGCTGCGAAAGCGCGGTAGATCCAACCAAATCGCAAAACATCACCGTTAATTGGCGTCTTCCTAATCCGAGGCGTAAGGCAGTTCTTTGCGCGTGCAACCGCAGATCTACCGGCGACTGTTCATCAGCTTCGGTTGAGGCACTCGGTCGTTGCGCAGGTTGCGGCTGTTCACGTACGAAAGCAGCACTCTTCGTGAGAGACCGTCCACACTGCCCACAAAATTTCGTTTGCCCTGGGTTGAGAAACCCACACTGTTGACACAGCTGCGGGAGAGGGCAGGCACACTGCCCACAGAAGACCATTCCGGGAGGGTTTTCAGCACCACACTCCGTACACTGGACCACACATACCTCCTACCGTAGGTTAGACTTGAAAATTCTACACGGTGCACGTCGGCGTTGCCAAGGCCATTGAGATTTTGCTATCAGGCAGAAGAACATTAGCAAGATAGAAAAGAGAGGAATGAAATGTCGGCAACCCCACAAGCAGGAAATTCTCCGAAGCCCCTTCCAGCGGTCGACGATCTCACGCGACCATTTTGGCAGGCAGCTGCGCAACATCAACTCGTCATCCAACGCTGCCAGGAGTGCGGCTACTTCAATCATCCCCCACGGCCTCTCTGCGACGCCTGCCTCTCGCAGCGCCTCGCATTCGTACCTGTGAGTGGCCGTGGCACAGTCTATAGCTACACGGTTATGCATCAACCCAACGTCGCTGGCTTTGAAAAAGAAATTCCCTACATCAATGTATTAATCGAACTCGACGAACAACCACGCTTGTTCATGGTCTCTTACTTGCCAATGTCAGAGCAAGCAAAGCTGCGCATCGGTGGGCAGGTCGAAGTCACGTTTGAGAAGATTGACGACGAGGTTACCTTACCGCAGTTTCGGTTGGTGTGAGAGATAAGGACGATAGCTTGCACTGGCCCGAAGATCGGTCTTCAGCGCCCTGCAATGGTAGACCGCTGAAGATATACTAAGGACAGAGGATGAGATAGGTTCGTAATGGAATATGTAGTTTTTATCAGCCATAGCGGAGAGGATACTTGGATTGCCAAGAAGATGGCTGCTGATTGCGAATCGGCGCAGGCGTCCCCGTTTTTGGATGCGGCGCGTATTGCAGTAGGCAGCAAATTTGAAAGCGAATAAAGCTATGAAGGTTTTCGTATCTCATAGACACCAAGACAGCACTTGGGCCAAAATGCTAGCACAACACCTCCAAGCCAGAGGAGTAGAAGCGTGGCTAGACGATCTTCAACTTCATCACGGCGAGGATTGGGCCGAACAGATTCGACAAGCTATGCACGAAAGCGATACCGTCGTTTCGGTTATTAGTGGGCCTCAACCATCACCGGACGTCCTTGTTGAGATGGGTATGGCGTTAGCGCAGGGAAAGCGAGTCGTTCCCATAGTGATTGATGCGGATACCGACATTTCGACGCTGTCCGATTTTACCAAGCTGCAAAGTATTCAGACGAGTGATGTAAAGCAGGCGGTAGAAGTTATTGCCACACTTATGGACAAAGAGTCTGGAGACTCGAGGTAACATGTCAGGCTGGGAAGGAACGAAGTATGTGGTCAGGCAAAGGAAAAACGGCAATCGTCGGCATCGGCTATTCTGAATTAACGCGACATTCGCAAAAACCGCTAGGCCTTCTTGCCATCGACGCCTGTCATGCAGCGCTTGCCGATGCTGGGGTGCAACCGCAACAGGTCGATGGGCTCGCAACTTATCCCGAGTTACCCGCCCTTGGAGCTGGTAGTCGAGATGGCGAGGACATCGTCAGTGTGATGTACCTGGTCAATCATCTCCTCCTCGCGCCGGATATTCGCTGGTATGCACAGATTGAAACCGGCATGATCGCCAGTCCGGTCATCGAGGCAGTACATGCACTGCTCGTCGGTGCTTGTGACTATGTATTAGTCTGGCGCGCGATGCACAACCCGCGTGGCCGCTATGGTGCCTGGTCAGGCAGTCGCGCTACTGGCGAGGCGCAATTCATTGCTCCCTATGGCAGTACAAGCATCTTTCAGTGGCACGCCATGCAGTGGCGACGCTATATGCATCAGTATGGCGCAACACGCGAGCATCTGGCCACGTTTGTCACTAACAGTCGCCGCAATGCTAACCTCAACCCGCGGGCATTTTTCCACACTACCCCGATGACACGGGACGACTATCTTGCGTCACGCTGGATTGCCGAGCCCTTGTGTTTGTTTGATTGCGATATTCCGGTGGAAGGATGCGTCGCACTCGTGTTGACGACTGCAGAACGAGCCCGTGACCTCCGTAATCCACCAGCGTACATTGCCGGGTACGGACAGAACACCAGCCCACGGCGGACGCTGTTTCATTATTCACTTGACGACTACATGGCCTGCGGCGGCTCTCTCGCGCAGAAACTGTGGTCATCTTCAGGCTTTGGACCACAGGATATGGACGCCGCAGAATTGTACGACGGCTTTAGTCCCTCAACGATATACTGGATTGAAGCGGCAGGATTCTGCCCACGCGGAGAAGCGTATGCTTTCATCCAGGATGGACGCATCGCCCTCGA
>JAYVFX010000065.1:0-3701 GCA_043772795.1 Deltaproteobacteria bacterium | reverse complement strand
TCACCCTCACCCTAGCCCTCTCCCTTCAAGGGAGAGGGGATTTAGGAAGAGAGTAGCGAGAGGTTTACTCGTACTTCTTCAATTCCAACCGGGCAATCTGATTACGGTGCACTTCGTCCGGACCGTCGGCGAAACGCAGCGTGCGTGCTTGGGCGTAGGCACTGGCGAGTCCGAAGTCTTGGCTGACACCACCGCCACCGTGCACTTGCATGGCCCAATCAATCACTTGGAGTGCCATATTCGGGGCCGACACCTTGATCATGGCGATTTCTTTGCGCGCGGCTTTATTGCCAGCCGTATCCATCATGTAGGCGGCCTTGAATACGAGCAAGCGTGCTTGGTCAATCAGAATGCGCGACTCGGCAATGCGTTCCTGCGTCACTGTTTGTTCAGCGATCGCCTTGCCAAAAGCGACGCGCGATTTGGCCCGTTTGCACATTTTTTCGAGTGCGCGTTCGGCTTGACCGATCAGACGCATGCAATGGTGAATGCGTCCGGGGCCAAGGCGCCCTTGAGCAATTTCAAACCCGCGCCCTTCGCCGAGGACTATATTCGAAGCCGGAACACGCACGTCCTTAAACTCAACTTCGGCATGTCCGTGCGGCGCATCGTCATAACCAAATACGTGCAACATGCGCACAATTGTGATTCCTGGCGTATCTCGCGGAATCAGGATTTGCGATTGCTGTTTGTAGCGGTCGGGATTGTTGGGGTCAGTCTTGCCCATGAAGATGATGATCTTGCAGCGCGGGTCGCCCATTCCTGACGACCACCACTTGCGACCATTGATGACATAGAAATCGCCTTCACGCTTGATGCTCGATTCGATATTCGTCGCATCAGATGATGCGACGGCAGGTTCAGTCATCGCGAAGCAGGAACGAATTTTGCCGTCGAGTAGTGGCTCTAACCACTGTTTCTTATGTTCTTCGGTGCCGTAACGTTCCAACACTTCCATGTTACCGGTATCCGGTGCGGAACAGTTAAACACCTCCGGTGCCCAATGCACGCAACCCATGATCTCGCAGAGTGGGGCATACTCTAAGTTGGTTAAGCCTGCACCTAATCGACTTTCCGGAAGAAAGAGGTTCCACAGTCCAGCTTTTTTCGCTTTCTCCTTCATCTCTTCCATGATCGGTGGGATTTGCCAGCGATCCCCCTGATGATCAATCTGGTTGTGATACACATCTTCATTGGGATAGACGTGCTCGTCCATAAACTGCTGCACGCGCTTCTGTAGTTCTTTCACTTTTGGTGAGAAATCAAAATCCATTGACTTACTCCTTTGCTTTCCTGATTGCCGTTGGGCGTGGGCACATTAGGAAATCTCGCCTAGCAAGTCAAACAAGGGACCCGAGGTATGAACGGAAAATATATGGACTTTTCGCAAGTTGCGGAGTAAGACCGTCTCTCAAGCATTTGCTGACAAGGAGAAACGGTCATGAACGTTCTGCACGGACATCATCACATCACACTCGGAGTTGGTGGCGCGCAAGAGGACTACGATTTTCATACAAGATTGCTCGGACTGCGCTGTGTGAAAAAGACAGTGCTCTTCGATGGCAAAGCGCCGATCTACCATTTGTATTACGGCAACGAGACCGGCGATCCGAGCACGCTGATCACCAGTTTTCCGTTCCGGCAGTCTGGTCTTAAGGCACGTCGCGGTTCAGGCCAGGTGAAGAGTCTCGGACTCTCAGTGCCAACGGCATCGTTGGATTTCTGGGATAAACGACTGGCCAAGATCGAGTATCCGCATCATCGTGAAGAGCGCTTCGGCGAGCCACGTATTCATTTTGCTCATCTTTCGAAGAACAACTTGCGCTACGTGACTATGTCGAAGGGCTTGGCTACACCGATATTTCCGAAGTGAAAGACCGTAAGTACTTTCTCTCTGTGTACGTTCGCACTCCCGGTGGTGCACTCTTTGAAGCCGCCAGATCAACAGATGAATCGTTTACCGTGGATGAGCAAGTGGCGGACTTCGGTAAAGGGATTCAGTTACCGCCGTGGTTTGAAGACCGACGACAGGAGTTACTCTCTGGTCTTGAGCCGATTCGGGACTAACTATCATTAAAAAGCAGTTTTCCCTAAAAACGGATGGTAAGCTCTCCTAATTCGCGCTAATTAGGAGAGCATATGAGCAAAATTCAGCGTTTCTTATTTACCTCCCTGAAAGAAGCGATAGTCACGGGAGGCAAGGTTGTCGTCTTGTACGGGCCGCGACAAGTCGTAAATGAGGAAAACTGGCTGGACTTCGTGCTGTGAGTTAAAGAAAAGTCAATCGTTTCATTGCCGATCACAGATTGTGTTTGTTTATTGCTGGGGCTGCTTACCAAGACGCAGAGTGCTTAGGTCAGTGGCGTTCTATAGAATATTTCCACTCCACAATTGTTCGACAAACTGTGAGGCCGGAAGAATGTCGATGCCATCATCTGTATGTCGTGCGCGCGGCTCCAGACTGACCACAATACGCTGCTTCACGCGAGGATATTCTCGCTTTAGTTCCCTCAGTCCCTGCAGATGATTGGCTGCAATTTTGGCGCTTCCCTTTACTTCGATAGCAACTGCCATATCGTCGAGAATAAAATCGACCTTGATACCACTGGCAAGCCGCCAGTAACTAACGTCATGAAATTTTTCACTATAGGCGGAGTACGCACACAACTCGTGAAGGACCCAGTTCTCGAAGGCTTTGCCGAATAACTCACTTCCGGGGTCTACCTGTCCACGTTTGGCGAGCAGATTCACCATGCCGACATCGGCAAAGTAAAACTTTGGTGACTGAATCACTCGCCGTTTGGGTCGTTTGCTATACGAAGGTACGTAGCGCCCGAGTAACGTATCGATGAGAATCTGAAAATACTCTTTGATGGCCGGACTTGAGACGCCGCATTCTCTCGCAATGTTTGTGTAATTGACCATCTCAGTATCGGACAGTACGGCTATGTCGAGAAAGGAGGAAAATGCAGGGAGATTGCGTACGAGCCCTTCGTTAGCAATTTCTTCTTTCAGGTAATCGTTGACGTATGCTCGTAACCGTGGGCGGGGAGCGTTGCTGAGATAGTGTCGCGGCAAATAGCCATGATTCAGTATGCGCAAGAGATCAAACTGAGATCCCAATTCCGCAGAGACAAAGCCGTACAGCTCATAGCGCACAGCACGGCCACCAAGAAGGTTCGCATGCCCACGGCGAACCTTACGTGCACTAGAGCCACAGAGGCCGAACACTAGACCGGCATTTTCGATGAGCCAGTGCACTTCATCGAGCAGCATCGGCACCTTCTGGACTTCATCAATAATCACCAACCGTTTTGGCGAGAACGTACGCAGCTCTTCACGCAGAAGAAACGGTTGCTGCGTGTAGCGTAGATATTCGTCAGTCTTGAGGAGATCAACTCGGAACGCGTTAGGATATGTTTCCTTCAGCAGAGAGCTTTTGCCCGTCTGACGCGGCCCCCATAGGAAGAAACTCTGCTCGGGTACTACAGGAAGAGGAAGTAAACGCTTAATCATGTACTTTAGTTTATCATGATAATTTAAAGTAGAAAATTACGAAAAAGAGATTTATTTTCTCTTCGTACCCGCAGCCGGAGAAAAGATTGCTCTCTCACTTGCGGGGTCGTCTCTGCTCTGTGGACTAGTACTTTGGTACAGGGTCGAGACAACGTCATTACCAGTATTTGCTGAAGCTAATGACG
>JAYVFX010000064.1:0-2078 GCA_043772795.1 Deltaproteobacteria bacterium | reverse complement strand
AGAGAAGACCGTTCCCGATGCCATAAGAACGTCTGCGCCGGAAGACGTAGACGTGAGAAAGAAATGATCGCCGCAGTTTGAACAGCGGTCGCCTGTCTTTTGGGGCGCTGTGGAAGGCGAATGACAAGGCGCCGCGGCTGCGGAATTGGAATCAGGTCTGGCAGCTGACACCGCTGCATGCGCGTGTCCGGCGGCTACACACACCTGTGAGCAGTAGAGCAGAGAAATAAGAGCGAAGATGAACAGCGGCGATACCTGCCGCAATCGAGGCATGGCGGCACGCTACCATGCGACTCCTCACAGAGTCAACTCCAGCCTGAGATGGAGCAATGTGACGACAGCTTGACTCAGTACTGAGGTACAGGGTGTATAGTCAGTGTGGAGGTTAATATGGAAACGGTGACCATAGGTCAGTTGGCCAGGAAAGCTCAGGTCCATGTGGAAACTGTGCGATATTATGAACGGCGTGGACTCCTCCCTCAGCCCTTACGGCGCTGGTCTGGGTATCGTCAGTATTCTCCCGAGGACATTGTACGTCTGCGGTTTATTAAGCATGCCCAGCGGTTAGGATTCTCATCGAAAGAGATCGCAGAATTGCTTTCCTTGCGAGTCGATCCAGATACCAGTTGCCATGATGTCAAGCAACGGGCGCAAGCCAAGCTCGCTGACATTGAGGCAAAGATCCTGACGCTTGAACAGATAAGGAAAGCACTCAAAAAGTTAGTCGCCGCGTGCCGCGAGCGTGGCCCAACTACTGTATGCCCCATATTAGAGGCGCTGGAAACAACGGAGGAAGCGTGATGCTCACTGTAGAACTCATCTATGACCCCGATTGCCCAAATGGGAAAAACTCCAGGGCGCAACTGCTCCGCGCCTTTGCAGAAACTGGACTCTCACCCCAGTGGCAGGAGTGGGATCGCAACGCCCCCGAGACTCCACCTCAGGTGTGCGCCTATGGTTCTCCGACCATCCTTGTCGGCGGTCAGGATGTAGCTGACACTTCTCCATCCACTGACGCCGATTGCTGTCGATTGTACATGGATGACAGCGGGGGTTTGCGTGGTGTCCCCTCTGTCGCAGCAATCACTTCAGCTCTCTTACGGACGAAGGAGCGGACATCATCGGATACGAACGCCACGGCAGTCACGGGACAGAGGTGGCACAACACCGTGGCTGTGCTGCCAGCAATCGGCACGGCGCTGTTGCTCAAGGTCACCTGTCCTGCCTGCTGGCCCGCATACGCTGGAGTCCTCAGCACCCTGGGACTTGGATTCGTGAATTACACCCCTTACGTGCTGCCCCTCACCGCTATTTTCTTCGCCCCGGCTCTGGCCCTACTCGGGTATCAGGCAAAACGTCGCCGACACTTCACACCGCTCCTGGTTAGTCTTCTTGCCGCACTTCTGGTCATCGTTGGCAAATTTGCTTTCATTTCTGATCTGGCCGTGTACGCGGGAATTATCCTCTTCGTGGGAGCTTCGCTCTGGAACTCATGGCCGCAGCGAGCAAGCAAGGGCGGCTCCTGCCCTACCTGCATTCCTGCAGCGACGCCATCTCATTTTGACACGAGAATACCAATTTCATTAGTCAGGAGGTAAAAAGTATGAGTAACAAACGCACCATTGAGGTCTTTAGCGCAGGATGTTCTGCGTGCGAGGAGACGATAGAGATTATCAACCGAGTTGCCTGTCCATCCTGTGAAGTCCTCGTCTTGGACATGAAAGACCCAGCTGTGGCAAGCCGCGCAAAGAGCCTGGGCATTCGTTCAGTTCCGTCCGTGGTGATCGACGGCAAACTTACGGATTGTTGCGCAGGACGCGGTCCCGATGAAACCACGTTGCGAGCTGCCGGGTTGGGGCAACCGATCTGACACGCAAACACGACTACAGATTACACTAGACATTATCGGGTTTAAGGTTTCCGCGAGTTGTCACTCTTGATTTATAAGCACTTACTTTGCCTAAAAGCTTATTTCCGATAATGTCTAATATTCGCGATGGTATTCGCCTGATGCAGTGGTCAGCGGTTGATACATTGACCTATTTTAATCCTGACTTCATGCGTAGGCAGTGGTATGT
>JAYVFX010000063.1:0-1836 GCA_043772795.1 Deltaproteobacteria bacterium | reverse complement strand
AGATCTCATTGCGCTGCAACGAGAGCAAATGCAATTGTTAACGCAGCTAGTGAAAGAGCAGGGAGGGGGAGCTGAGGCTCCGAAAAACCCGGAAGGCATTGAAGCGGGCAAGTAGCATTCCAAACTTGAATCCTGCGACAACCGCACGAGAGGTGATACGGCCCGCCGGTGTTTCGATATATCTTGGCCCAAGACGATGGTGCTGTTCTTGCCTATTTGGCGCAGCCGTTCTCAGGCGTGCCCCACCACTTCGAGAGCCGCCCTTGTGGAACAGCGGGAACAGCCGGTCCCGCCTCAGCATAGTGAGACGTATCGTTAAAAAGCGTAAGTCGAGCGCGCGCAGGGTCTCTGAAGTCAATAATATTTAATGCCGCTGGACTCTGATCGAGCTGGTCACGGTACCTACGCGGATCGAATCCGAGTAGCGAACTCAAGAGGAGGCGGATCGTAGCCTTATGCGAGATGACGAGTAGTTGTTGGTGCGGACGAGCGCTGACGATCTCGATCAGCACGGGCAGGGCCCGCGCCGTCACTGCTAAGCCAGTCTCGCCTCCTTGAGGTGCGAACGTGTAGGGGTCTTGTTCCCAGTGGTCGTATTCCTCGGGATACAACTTCTCAACCTCAGCGCGTGTCATGCGTTCCCAATGCCCATGCGAGATCTCCCGTAGATCGTCCCTGGACGCGACCTTAAGGCCGTGTGGCTCGGCGAGTATGCGCGCGGTTTCCATCGTGCGGCTGAGAGGAGAAGCATACACAGCGGCAATCGATTCGGATGCAAGGCGCGTAGCGAGACGACGCGCCTGATCGCAGCCAACAGTGGAAAGGGCAACATCGGTTTCCCCGGCGAAGCGATCCTCAGTTGAGAGTTCTGTCGCACCATGGCGGACCAGAAAAATGCGGGTGGTCATACGCGTTCTCCTCTAAAAATGAGACACAGATCCATAAGGTAGTCCTTCTCTGCCGGCATTGTCGGGTTACCATCGTAACGCAGGCATCCCACGCCGTCTGTGAGATTCGTGTTTTTGCATTGACAAGCTTATTTCTGAAAGTACTGTCGGACTTTTGCCGCAATCTGCCGATCGGTCATCTTGTCCTCTGTTTCAACCGCAACGACACGCTCACCGAGTTTCTGGCTCTCCAGACGTGTTTTGAGCTCCCCCTTTGCCTCACCCGGACCACAGATCAAAATAGAGTCTGCATCACGAATATGCGAAATTACCTCGTCATAGTATCTGTTGAGATGGGTCGTAAATCGTCGGTCTCGCCCGTCCTCTGTCGAACCATCTTCTGATCCAGAACCACTGGAAAAGCGGACATGCTTCTCCATGCCTGATTCTATGCGTCGCGTTTCTTCTTCGTGATCTCCGATAGTCACGATAATCGTCTCCCGGTGGTCAATCCACAAGCCTATGTGTTTTTTCATAGATTCCTCCTTTGGTCATGAAGGCCGCTTCACATCTTCCGCGTCAGCCTCATTAGCATGCGATCACTAACCTAATGAGACGGTAACGCCTGCGCCCCGCACTGTCTGTGAGATTCTTGCTACGAATGTTGGAATCCGGCGATAATCGGGGAAGGAAAGAGGAAAGATGTCTCTTGACCTCTTTTTCTTCAACTGCTGGTTCGCACGCCTGACTCCTGGAGAATTCCTCCCTCCTGTTGCTTCTCCGGTAACAGAGCGGTAAGACCGATCAGGCCCATGGTGGTGAACAACAACGGCTCCAAAACTGGCGCGCTCCGTAGGAACCGTTCGAGTACCACCACGCCGCCCGCGGTCAGATCGTGCTTGATATGCAAGCTCGCCCCGACTACTCCCACCACTATCAGCAGCACCAT
>JAYVFX010000062.1:0-4215 GCA_043772795.1 Deltaproteobacteria bacterium | reverse complement strand
GTGAGGCGCAAGACGTCTTTGACGATCCGACAGCGTTTGACCCCGGCGAGCACGTTCTCCACGACGACCCGGGCCCTGGAGACCAGGCGCTTGAGGAGTTGCTCCCCTCCGCTCAGCTCCTGACCGCGGGGTTTTTTTAGGCTGGGCCGTCAGGACGCCCGCTGGCGCATAGCCCTGAAAGCCGGTGTCCTTGTCCAGCGGGGCGTTGGCCGGATAGGCAATCTGCGCGTCAGCGGCGGCTTTCTTGTCGTGCGTTTGGTCCGCCCCCGTGGGCCCCAGATAGCTCACTTTGCTGGGGTGTTCGTTGACCACCACAATATTCTTATCGGTGTGGGCTTGCTGCTTGCCGCTGTAATGCGCGCGCTGGGCACTGGGGGCGTGGGGCCGCTGGCGGCGGCGCTCCGGGCCATCAAGGGCCAACGCGGGCGCCCCTTCCCAGGTCAGGGGTGTGAGCGCAACCCGACTCGCGGCGCGCTCTGGGGCGAGCGCGAGATCGGCTAAGGCTCGTGGCAAGACGGGGAGTAAGTGATGAAGCCCCTAGGGGGTCTGGGGGTGGCTGAGTTCAAAGTGCAAGCCGTGCAGGGTTTGCAGCGGATTCGTCTTCTGATAGACGCGGAGGAACAGCAGCTTATCGACCATCTGCGGCAAGCCGCCCTGGGCCCCACCGCCCCTCTGCCGCTGGCGCCCCTTGCCTTCCCATGTCTGGTCTGGCGGATAGCAGACGGCATAGGCCGCCGCAAACGCGGGCACCAAGCGCGCAAATTCTGCGGACGTCAGGCCCGTCGCGGCCAGCAACTCTCGCGGTCGATCTTGTCACGTCGAATAGGTCAGCATCTTGCCAGTAGACACTATCCCCGATAATGTCTATTATCCTGGTAGTACTCAACGTACCCTGATGCTGTTGCTGCGAGCACTCGCCGTCCGGCAAGCATATTTATTCGGATTGTCTGAGGTGTTTGTCCCATCCATTTATCGTTGAAAAAAATGTCGGCAGTGGGAGGATCAACAATAACATCTAAGCGAAGCATTCGCTCGCGCAGGTACTCGAATTCTGCGATCTCCGCAGTAGTCATTATCTTCAGTTGAGGGAATAAGTCAGGTGGTGGTGAATCAACCATCGCAAGCGTATTACGAATGCGTTGCGCAAGATTGGTCTTTAAGGCGATGAGATCAAGGGGCGAGTAATTCATGTAACGTACATGTCGAATGTCAAATGGTACGTCACTCCCGGATTGAGCGAGGATTATGACCGGCTTCTTTGCTGCATGTGCTAGTCCCAGTTCGTACATGACATTCGGATTTTTTCCAGTAATATCCGCCAAAATGATTTGAGACTCGTAAATACCTCGTGTGACATCAGTTGTAATCACACCGGTACCGCCGTGTTCGCCATCGGCGCGTTTCGGAGAAAGGCCAACCTCATCTAACGCTGGTTTGAATGCGACTTCCCATTGGTTTTTGAATTCGACCGAGAAAGGCATTAATACAAACCCAAATCCACGCTTTTTGGTGTCCATTTTCTGTCTCCACCTGCTCGCAGACCTTTTCCTTTTTCAAGTGAATCTATGCTGACGCATGGTATAGTGACCGGATTTTTGACAGCTAACGCCTGCGCTTACCGCGAGCCGCCCACACGCGGCCTTTCGGGTCTGTTCCAATTCGCAACAGAGTGGCGATGCGGTGCAGCGCCTGGTTCGGCGTCTTCCTCCTTGGATAGCTAGGGGAGTACCCTAATATCGGACTGCACGCGCGGTTGTACTTCATAGGTCGTATCAAACTGCCCGCTGAAGCCGACGACGCGCACGTGTTGGCCCAGCCTTAACCCACTCAAGTCAATGCCTGTGGAAGCACTGACAAAGATCTGGATTTCGCCACTCCCATCATTGACATAAAATTTGTAACCAAAGGGCAAATCGCTCAGCACTCCCTGGCTGATAATACCTTTGACGACGACCAGCTCGCCTTCGGTCTCTTCATTGACGCTGCCCGTGTTCACGGCTTCCGGCGCAACCGGTCGGCCATGCCCTTTATGCTTCACATCGCCTGGGCTGGCTGGCACCAGAATCAGTAAACTAAAGCTCTCCTGCAATTGGCCCGTCACCTCAGCCTGGTCGCGCAAATCCAACCCGACATCCGTCGCCAGGCTGACATAGATGCCACCACTCTTGTCTTCCAGAGCAAAACCCTGATCAAAGGTGCTGGAGACAAAGGCCCCTGAAGCCACGGTGACCGTTCCTTTAACGGTGACAATGCTGCCCAGCGGCAGAGCGCGAGCCTTTTCGATATCGATGGTTTTGGCGGCATACGCAGCACTCGACGCCAGTGCCAGCCCTAAACCAAGGTTCAAAGTGAGTAGAAACCGTACAAAAAGTTTGCTTGATGTTCGTAACATTGTTTTCTCCTTTGTTCATGGATACCCAAACGCGATTGGAATCTTGCCGTATTGACTTTCCGTTGTCAGTGACCCTTGCTTTTGCGGCTTGGCGCTTTCTACTGTTCACTGTCGCAAATAAATTCTTCCACCAGCAGGGATGGGTGCATTTCGATCGCATTTAAAAACGAGGCAATAGGCGCAACTGAGTGTCCCTGTTTCTCAAGTACAGATAGTAGCTGCTCCCGATTGGAGCTCTTGTTCATTCTCCCCTTTCTACTTGTATGGGTCTGCATAGAACTCACCGCCGAACGCCCGCCGTCTCGGGCCGCCGCCCAGATGAGGCCTCTCACGTTCATTCCAAACCGCAAGCGGGCGGCGGTCACGAGCACGGCGTTGGTTAGGCTGACCGCACCTCACGGTGCCGTGCGATGGGCCGACTTTCGGCTAGGCTTGCCCGTCTGCTCTCGGCAGGTGCTGCTTTCTTTCGTTCCACAGATCGTGGGCAGGGAACAAGCTTAACTTCTAAACGACACCCGACCGCTGCGGCATACCTACGCAGCGTTGCAAGAGACGGGGAATGTTTCTTACTCCCCCCCCCGGCCTCTAGTCGAGCGACCGCAGGAGTTTTTGTGTCCATCCGTTCCGCCACTTCGGCTTGCGTCAACCCGGCACGGCTGCGGGCTTTGAGCAATTCGTCAAACAGGGTGAACTCTTCTTCCAAGGCGTCATAGGCTTTCCGAAACGCCGGGTCCTTTTTCCACGCTCCCATCATTTCATCGTGCGTTTTCACGGCGTACCTCCTTCAGCCGGTTGCGGGCAAGGGCCAGTTCCTTCCGCGGGGTTTTCTGCGTCTTTTTGATGAAGGCGTGCAGGATCACGATCTCTTGGCTACCACCGGTACAGAAAAAGGCCCTCCCAATCCCCTCTTGTCCCTTGGCGCGAATCTCCGTTAACCCTTCACCCATCGCACGAGTAAACGGCATCCCAAGATATGGTCCGAACACCTGCATCCGTTCGGTGATCCGTGCATAGACAGCCCGGATGCCAAGTGGCCATGCCTCAATGTCCTGCCTTACAGATTCGCTGTAATACCTGATCCTCCATGCCACAGAGGGATATTAACGATTTTGTTAATAGCTGGTCAAGCCGAGATAGAGCTTAACGCCCCCGCGCACCGCGAGCTGCCCAGACGTGGCCTTTCGGGTTTTCCAGAGTCGTCAGCGGGCAGCGATGCGGTGGAATGGGTTGTTAGGCGGTTTTGTTCTGGTTAGGACAACGCTGCATCTTTGCTCACTTTCCATTACGCCTGTAACATGAATAATCTTGCAACGTCCCCTAATCTCTCAAAAGCAAAGTTGAGTCAAGAGCAGATTTGACCCCTTTTAACCCCTTTTCGAAAGACCGCCCCTAGATGAGGTGCCAGTCGTACTCAATCCCGTAGTGAGCACCCTTGCTACGGTAGTCGAGGACCGTGGGCTTGTCGACTTGTAGGTGTTCGCGGATCCGTTCAGGATCATCAACGGTAAGGGTCAACACCGCAGGTGCCAGAACGTCATTATCGAGCCCTTCCTGGATTGCGCCGATGATATCGTCGTAGACCAGGCCAGCCAGCGCACCGACCACCACCCCGACCGCCGTCCCAATCCCAGGAAGGATGGCGGTCCCGACTATACCACCAACCGCGGCTCCCCCTGTCGTCGCCGCGCTGACGACGGCGGTCTTCATCTCGTCGCCGACGGCGACACGCAGTTTCGCGAAGTCTTCCGCCACGTCTCCGTTATCGTATTCGACAAGGAGCAGGGTGATGATGAAGGCGCGCGGCCAGCTACTGGGTCGTCGCA
>JAYVFX010000061.1:0-2862 GCA_043772795.1 Deltaproteobacteria bacterium | reverse complement strand
GTTGCAGCGGCTATGCAGTCCGTCACGCTGAGTCGCCTCCTTTCTCCATTGGCCGGGCAAGATTCGTTACTAAAGCTCTCTATTCCAGAACAGCCTTACTATATTCTCAACTCACCTGAAGTCATGGTTCGCAATCTTAATGAACGTTTCCAGTGCGATACTGATGCGATGCGCTACTTTACTATGGTGTATGGGGTGTTAGACCTCTCCAGTAACCGCGTGCGGCTGACGCAAGCTGGTCATCCGTCCCCACTTCATCAACGCGGCCAAGTCGTTACCCCAATTGGTTCGGGTGGGTTCCCTGTCGGGATGCTTCCTCAGCTAGAATATGACTCGCACGAACTTGACTTCCTACCTGGAGACCGTCTCGTATTGTACTCGGACGGAGTGACCGAATGTACGAATCCACAGGGGATAGAGTTCTCAGCTGAGCGGTTGGCGATGTTGCTGCGGAATACCGGTGACATCCCACTCTGTGAGACGGTGAAGAAAATCGAAGCTGATCTCCGCCAATGGCGCGGCAGTGATACTTTTCAAGACGATGTGACGCTGTTCGCGATGCAGAGACACTAACTCAGATTAACGGTATAAGTCCTGCCCCCAACCATATACACTGAGGGATTCGTATTCCCGAAACTGAACCGACGATGAGAGTGCGGTAGTGACAGAGTTTACCATTTCCAACTCCAGGAAATGGAAGGACTGCCACTAAAGAAAGAACCACCCTCTTGCCCGCCTTTCTTCCACGGGAATCGATTACTAGAATAGTTCCCATAACTGAGAGAGAGATCTCCGAGCCATCCGCCCGCCAGATCGAAGCCGTACGTAAAATCCGGACTCCACGGTTGCTGCTGATCAGGCTCCGGATACAGGAAGAAAGTGATGTTCCCGGAAAGTTCCTTGTAGATTGCATATTGTAGACTAAAACTGAATGTTTGCTGCCAGTGCTTCGTCTGGTTACTCACGGCATCATTGTAATGGGGAGTCACATTGTAGTTGATATTCCCGCTCAGTGAACCGCTCTCGTGTACGATAAACAACTCTTCAAGATACCGGGGCAATTTATATTTCCACCCCAATGAGAGGGTTCCCTGTTCGATACGAGTGAATCGTTCTCCTTTAGACCTATTCGGGCTGAGTCGATTTCCTCCATAATTGCTGTATACCAAGCTGAGAGTGTAAGGGTGCCAATCGTCATAACCAAAGAGATACGTAAACTCTGGAGTCCAGGACGCTTTGGCCTTCTCATTGAGGTAGTAGTAAAACGAGGTCTCGATAAACCAGTAACTCAGTGGGGTGTATCTGACGGAGGTTGTTAGCCGTAGATTCGTCGCCGGTTCACCTTGAGACCCTCGTCCCGACGTTGAGCGCTTTTTGTTTGCTTGCAAAGGAAAATTGAACCTGAAGCTTCCGCTGAGACCATAGGAGCTATCCTCCGGCTTCTTTCCTTCATCCGACTTGAAGAGATCCGACAGCGGCAACTGAAAGGAACTCCGAAACCCTTGGAGGATTTGGTCCATAGTCTGGTCCGTGTCAGCCTCTGTCTCTGCGGCGCATCTAACACTTGAAGTGACATACAAGAGGAGGAAGAGAGCGATGGTCCAGCTATTCTTGGCTGTCTTGTTCACGGTAATGTGCTCCTGGCCTCCTGGGTTATCGCCCGAGCTGATCACCATGCCACCACCCCTACAGCACATGGCTCAGACTTGTGTGGACGACGGTTCGAGAGCTAGGAGATGACTAAGAATTCGATAAAAAGCCTCTGTTACGAAATGACTATCGGAAGATCGCCGTACTTCTTTAATCCACTCTTACGTGATCGAGAGCGGGTTTAACCTGAGTGCGATTCTGCCGATCAGATAGCCAATGCCCTCACGAGTGGAGCAGGCTGTCAGTGTTAGTGGTTTCTTTCGCCACACGAACGCGACTCACTCGTAGTCTGTGGAGAGGAACGATCATGGCTGTAGCTCCAAAGCCGCCCTTCGACTTTCCGTCTTGTCTAGAAGACAGGGGCAAGACTCCCTTTACGACCGCTAGTACGCATCGTCCTACGAGTAGTGATCGTAGCTTGCGGTACCCAGGGAATGAAGGAGAACGAGACCTGCGCATTGATTTCATTCGCGGGATTGTCCTCTTTGTTCTCGTCGTCATTCATGTAGACATGTTCTCTTTGTACAACCTTATCGTGTGGGAACGCATTGGGTGCATCTCAGGAGGGGAAGGCTTTGTGATTCTTTCCGGCTTTGTCGTCGGAATGGTATATCATAAGAAGTTAGATGAACACGGATGGCAGTATTGTGCATGGAAGCTGGTTGATCGTGCAATACAGCTCTATCGTGTTCATCTGTGTGTCATCGCGAGTATTGCACTCCTGAGTTTTGTTCCATTTATAGATACGCATAGTGTGATGTCTTTCTCCGATCGTGGGGTCGGCGTAACCTACCCACTCTATCCTGCGGCCGACGCACCGTGGTACGTCTGGGTAGCCCAAGGTCTGTTGCTGAAGATCGGGCCTCATCAATTTCAGGTCATCGGGCTCTATGTCGTGCTTCTGTTGTTGTCTCCTTTCGCACTGTGGCTGTTACAGCAGAACCGACCGTTTGTGCTGCTCTCGATTTCGTGGATCTGCTATTTCGCGAACTGGGTGACGCCGAGCATGCCAACCGGGGCACAGTTTGAGTACGCCTTTCCGGTACTGGCCTGGCAATTCATTTATTTTCACGGCATGACTGTCGGATTTTACCGCGATCAAATCGCGAGTTTTATGAGCGGACCATGGCGCCGGCCGATTCTTTTGACCTGCGGAATCCTGTTCTTGGGGTTTATGTTTTTTGCTTGGAACGCGCCCAATCCCTTCCTCCC
>JAYVFX010000060.1:0-10739 GCA_043772795.1 Deltaproteobacteria bacterium | reverse complement strand
GCTGATGTCAGCCCCCCAGCCAACCTCATTCTATGAACGAAGAGCGACAGGTTTTTCGCAATACGTTGGTGCTGACATTGGCGAGTCTCATCGATCGCGCCAGTGCGGTTTTCCTCGTTTTTGTTCTCTCACAAACGCTACATGTCGCAGGGTTAGGGGTATATTCTGTTGCCATCGCGTTTTACGGGGTCCTCGCGATGGCGGCTGAGGTCGGCGCGAGCAATTTCCTGGTGCGCGAAATCGCCAAGGATAAAAGCAAAACGGGACGGTACGTTGTTCATCTGAGTATTATAGGGATACTCGTTGGCATACTCGTTGTAGCACTCGCCGCTGTGGTCATCCCCCACCTAGGGTATTCCGCAGAACTCCGCACCTGTGTCTACGTCGTCCTGCTCGCCATCATTCCCGGTACCCTCAATGCTCTGCACGAGGCGGTGTTTGTCGCACACCAGCGTGTCGAGTTTCAAACCTATACCGCGTTGACCGTTGCACTGCTCTCGCTCACGACCACCCTGTACCTACTGACACATGGGCACGGAGTCGTCAGCGTGGTCGCCGTCTTTGTTATCACGAAATATATCATCACCATATGTTATTTTTTCTTCACTACCCGATATATCACATCTCTCAAAGAACGATTCGACTGGACATTTGCGCGTTCCTTGCTCTATGAGATACGAGCATTCGCTGCCTCATCTCTCTTGGCTGGGTTCTTTGCTCGCCCTGAGATTCTTCTCCTCTCGTTGCTAACGAACGAGACGCAGGCAGGCTTTTACAGTGCCGCATTGAAGCTTGTCGACCTGTGGAACATTCTTCCTGAGACCTACATGACCAACGTTTTCCCCGTGCTTTCTCGCTCGTACCATCTAGCCGATCAAAAATCGCAGCTTATCCAAGATCGGTCCGTAAAGTATCTCTTGGCTTTGGGCCTGCCCATTACCATCGGCATGACAGTTGCGGCAGCGTCAATCGTCAAGATGTGCTATGGTGCCGATTTTTCACAGACAGTGATAATTCTCCAGATCCTGGCCTGGAACCTCCCCTTTTCTTGTCTCAACAGTGTCCAGTGGAGGATCCTCGTTGCCCGCGGTCAACAAGGGTCGAACGTACGAGCACAAACCATTACTTTCGCTTCGCGCTTGCTCGCCGGCTATCTCTTGATCTCAACCTGGGGTGCCGTTGGTGCAGCAGTCACCACGCTCAGCAACTTGCTCCTGCACAACCGCCTACTGTCGTTTTACATCAAGCAGAGTGGAACACGGTTGTCTCCCCTACGCCTCACCTGGCGGTTTGCCGTGATCGCCTTCGTTATGGGCCTGGTTGTTGCAGTATTCCATGATAATCTTCCCCTTGGTGTGCTCGTCCCCTTAGCGGCGGTTGTCTACGTCACCTTGGTCGTAATGCTCCGGGCATTCTCAGCGGACGACATCGTACTGTTCCGCCAGGTGCTGCAAAGTAGGGCGAGCGGAGGAGTGTCATGAAACGAGAGCCTACCCTATGATTGTATATCCACGCACGGTGTTTCTCTTCTTGGTCCTCTGTGTACAGTTCGCCATTACTCACAGTGACGCAAATGCCGCCGATAGTGGTGGCATCTTGTGGTCGGCCGGCATGGAACCGGGGACCTTGCAGGAATGGGCACTTGAGGAGTGTGGCGGGAAATACAATAGCGGAGTTGCCAACACCGAGGCGTCACAAGAACACGCGCATAGTGGCTCCTGGAGCGCGCGACTCACGATCTCAGTCCCGGGTTCGTCAGCAAGCGGGACTCGTCTGTTCCGCTGGTGTGAGGCACAACAGCACCCCCAATTGTATTACCGCGTTTGGCTCTACTTTCCCCAGCAATATACAGTCCCCAATTGGTGGAATGTGTTCCAGTGGAAATCGAAAGTCTCAGAGAGTGTCAACGATCCATTCTTCATTCTGAACGTCGACAATCGCCAAGACGGTACGATGTATTTCTATCTCTACGATTGGCAGCAGCATGTCTCCCACTCGCAAGCAGTGATGAATATCCCCGTCGGGCAATGGACGCAAGTCGAAGCGTTCTACCAGTGTGCAGCCGATACGACCGGAAGAGTAACTGTGTGGCAGGACGGAAAATTGCTGTTTGACGTCTCCAACGTGAGGACGCGCTACGGCAACGGCGACTGCGAATGGAGTGTCAACAATTACTCAAATGCGTTAGTTCCGGCCGATGCAACGGTATATGCCGACGATGCCGCCATCAGCATGACAAGAATCGGCGAGGGAGCTCCGGCGCCGCCCGCACCACCAAGTCAGCTCCGCTTAAGCGACAAAGATAAGGATATGGAAACGGTTACTCGGTGAACGTTGCCACTGAGGAGTTTATCGTTGCGCGCCCAGAAGCGCGTCCGACTCCTGTTTCACTTTAATAGCAAGATCGCGACGACCGGCCACGAGATGTTTGCGCATCGATATGTCAAAAGCCTTTTTGGCTTCGTCGCGTTTGTCTTGATGGAAGTACGCAATGCCAAGCCCAGCATAGGTCTCAGCGTGGTTGGGATTGCTTTCCAGTACAGCATTGAAAGCAACAATCGCCTGATCGTATTGTTTTTGGCCGTTGTATCCCTGTCCGAGTCGTAACTGCGCGTTGATATTCTTGGGGTCGGCATTTACCGCAGCGCGATACTCGCCCACCGCGTCGGCAAGCCGCTGGCTTTCTTCGTATGCGATTCCTAACTCTAAGTGAACCGTACTCGACCCAGGGTCGACTTTCGCGGCTTCTTGTAACTCCTGGATAGCTTGCGGCAGTTGTCGCTGCTGACGAAAGTTCGCGCCGCGATTGAGATGAAACGCAGAAACCCCCTTGCGCGCTTCCGTATGATTGGGATCGATCTGGAGCGCAGCACGAAACTCCTGCACCGCGCCTTCGGTATTCCCCAACTTGTTTGACAACGTACCGATACGATAGTGCGCCTCAGCAGCCTGGTCAGGTTGTTCCTTGATTGCGCGTTGGTATTCGGCTGTCGCCGGACCATACAACGTGCGGTCTTCTAACTCACGACCTTTAGTCATGTGATCTTCGGCATAAACCACACTGACACATCCCCAAAGCCAAAATACGCCGTACGTACTACGCAACACGCACCAAACAAGATGCCGTATTCTCATGCTATACATTACGCCCAGTTTCCCCTTTTTCCCGTTTCGCCATTTCGCCTTTTGTTTTCCCCTTCAGTCTACAGCCTGAAGCCTTTGGCCTTTTTTCTTATTCATCATTCATCATTCATCATTCAACGTTCAGCGTTTCCTATCTTTGCCCTTGTCCGCTACTCCAAGACTCGCTACGCTCGTTTTGTCTGCATTTGCCTGGAAGGACGATATGAACACCATTACCATCGACCTCTCGCCAGAGACATACAAACGACTCCAAGAGCAAGCACACAGAACAGGCCAAGCCGTGGAAGTGTTGAGTCGTGAACTGCTCGAATCCGCCCTCAAGCCATCCGAAGTGGTGCGGCCTCGAACCACGCGAGAAGTGCTCCAAGCCGTGGGTCGTGCCCGTCCGCTCAGCGCAACTCTCCGAAGCAAGATTCTTCCTGACGTGACCCTTGACGAGGTCCGCGCCATCCTGGCGCACGCAGCTGGCCCGTCGCTCAGTGACATCATCCAAGAGCAACGAGGCGGGAAGACGTGACCGACTACTACCTCGACGCCAGCGCCCTGGTCAAACGCTATGCCGATGAACGTGGCAGCACCTGGGTGCGGCAGATTACTGATCCTTCTGCGCAGCATACCATTTTGCTGGCCGAGATTACGCTTGCGGAGGTGGCCGCCGCGCTCGCCGCAAAGCACCGTGCTCCTGGCGGCATCACCCAGGAACAACGGGACCGGATTCTGAGTCGCTTCTTGCAAGACTGCGCGGAACATTTCGTCCTTCTCCCTGTGGACCGTCTTGTTATCGATCGTGCGGTTGAGTTGACGCAACGTCATCGTCTGCGAGGGTATGACGCCGTGCAATTGGCCACTGTGCTGGTTACTACTGAGACTATGCAGATGCAAAACTTGTCTGCCCCTCTTTTTGTCGCCGCTGATAGAGATCTTCTGACGGCTGCTGGTACCGAGCGCCTTTCAGTCGAGAACCCTCTTCATCATCCCGAACCGACCTCACCTCCAGAGAATTAACGGCCTTCTCATTCTGTTTTTTCGCCTTTTGTCTTTTTCCTATAGCCTGCAGCCTTCAGCCTGAAGCCTATTCCCCCGGTTCCCTGTCGCCCTGTCTCCCGTTCACCCATTCGCCCTCTCGCCTTCCGTCTCCCGTTTCCCCATTTCCCCTTCCGTTCCCTTCAGCCTACAACCTGAAGCCTTTAGTCTGTTTCCCCGCGACACCATCGCTTGCTTGAAAGCACCCGTATCAGGACGATACGATGCCGCTCGGTGGAAAAAAGGAGACCGCACTTTGATCTGCATACGGTGAAGCAATTGGCAAAGAGCCCAGCCTCGCGCATGATTACTCGTCAGGCATTCAAAGATGCAGCCATCTTGGGCTTGGAGGAACCCGACATCGTGGAGTGCGTTGCACGGCTTACACGGCAAGATTTCTACAAGAGCATGACCATCTATACGAACTCCCAACTCTGGTAGGATGTGTATTACCCAACGCATCAAGAGGAGCCGTTGTACGTCAAAGTACAGCTCGACGCGATCGCGGAGACCGTTGTCATCGTTTCGTTCAAAGCACGATAGGGGAAACCTATGAAAGCACCACTGTATGAAGGGAAACCGTGTCCAGTCTGTGGTGAAGGGAAATGCAAGCGCAAGACCATCACCGAAACTTTCAGTTACAAAGGCCACCGTTTGACCATCGCGGATTATGTCGTCTACGGCTGTTCCCATTGTCGAGAGGAATTCCTCGACCACAGCCTGATCCGCCCGCATCAGCAGAAAATTCGCGACTGGCAGCGGACAATCGATGGCTTGCTCTCTGCTGAGGCGATCCGTCACGAGCGCACCGTGCTGGGGCTTACGCAAGAGGAATTCTCGTTACTGCTGGGAGGAGGAAGAAAAGCGTTTGCGCGCTACGAGACGGGCGCGGTGCGGCAGAGCGTCGCCATGGACAACCTGCTGCGCGCCGTGCAAAAACACCCCAGCCTGCTCCTGGAGTTTGCCAAGGCACGGGATGTTGCACTCTCGCCGATTAAACAGAGACGTTTGCGAGACGCAGCTTGAAGATGTCTCCTTTCCCATTTCGCCTTTTCGCCTGTTTTCCCATCAGCGATAGAGTGAGCGGGCCATCAAATCAGCGTGCTGGTACCATCGAAGTTAGTGAAACGAAACCCGTCAAAGTGTTCTGGATAGGTGGTACGGAGGTGCGCGAGCACCTCCATCGCCACTGCTTCACCAAGCTTGAGTCCTTCGATCCCGTCAGACCGCCAATGTACCCCAGCAACATCACGTCCCAGAGCAATGTTTGACGCCAGCTTGTTGAGTTCTCCCCCGACTGTCAGTGCAGCTCCCCGGTACGGTGTGAGCGAGAGGCCATCAGGACTCACTAGCACAGGAGAAGGAATCATATGCGACTCATTGAAAAACGCTTTCAACACCGTGGCACACGCTCCAGCAATGGCGGCGTGTCCCGCCGGAATAGCGCGACAGGTCTGCAACAGCAGCCGTCGTCAGCGGGTGCGTGGCATATTCAGTGAACGGTACATCCCGTGTGAGCGCTTGCCAGTAGAGTTCAACCATATCACTGGCAGTTTCTGCGCTGGAGAATGCTGGCGGGGTATTCAACGCTACCTCATGCAAATCAAACCCTTCGACTGTCGTCGCGTAAGCAGCCTGGGGGTTGGCAAACTTGGCGCGCCCGCCCAAGGGTACCGCCTCAAAGTCAGCATGCTTCCCTGTAGCTATGGCCTTGAGAAAGGCGTCGTACGCCGACAGATCGACCTCACCACGCTCGTTATGCGGGAGGCCTTTGGTGTAACTGGCGATCTTGTTGGGATACGCAGCTTCGTCACCATTAGTGGGAAATGAGGGAGCCGATGTCTTTCCGTGCGCCCTTGCTCCTTCAGCAGACCTGGAAGTACCGATTGTACCAGTCATCAGTGATATAGCAGTAATACTGCCCAATTTTCCGAGAAATGCGCGTCGCTTCATATCCATGGGCACTATCGATCGACAACGTCCGCTCAGGCAACTTTGGGCGTTGTCTGTCCCAATGCAGGAAGGTCATGACGCGTCACCCAACGGGGTTGCGCAAGCCACTGTTGGTGCTCTCTAGCAAACTCCACAATGCCTTCGACTTCCATTTCTTCATCATACAAGACAACACTGAGCCCCGGCTGTAAATGTGCGGCAAGATCGTGCTGGAAGTCGGTATTGATTGACACTCGTTCCTGGGGGTCCAGAGTCATCGTGTTGAAGTCTACATAGATCCGCATTGGCATGCTGTTCTCCTTCCTAGTCGACGATGCGAGCAGGATGCGGAACCTGTCGGAACACCCGGCTCAAGGCTGTCGCCAAGTCTGCGGGCAAGGGCGAAGGCACTCGCACGGTGTGGTGGTACCCCGCACCAGGGCTCTTCACAATGGCAATAGCGTATCCCGCAGCGGCGCCTGCGGCAATAAGCTCTTCGACTGTGGCGAAGCTGATCTGCACGTTTCTAAATCTTCCCGCAACAGCAAGCTCTGCGACAGTTTTTCCTGGTTGATATTGCACGGAGAAGCCAAACAAACCTGGCAGGGCAGCAACGCCCAGATGCTTTCCCGTGCCAGCCTGCAGTTGGTTTGGCGTTGCAAGCCCACCACGAACAACCCAGTTCGGCTCTGGCACTGATTGTTACTCCAGCGAAATTTTCCAGATTCCGTTTACGCCGCACATTGCCCAGTCTGTTCTTTACCAACTCCAAACCCTGTGTAGGGTCGCTTATAAGGCGCGTGGAACGCCAGCACGATATCTTCTTTGGGGACGCCAAGCGCAACCAAGTCATTGGCAACTCCTTCTTCAGTACCATCATGTTGAATCCAGAGTTGGCCATCTTTGATATCGACATGGACAAGACACCCCTACACGCGCTGCCGCTGGCGCCACCCGACAGTCGCAAGCAGATAATGATCACGCACAGGATCAAAAAGGAGTTGTCGTTCGAGGTCTCCATACGCGGGTTTCAGTTGGCTATACCGCTCCAGGACTTGCTGCACATGCCGACGATAGTCATCTAACTTTGCCATGTGGCTATCAAACTATGCTTCGTCGGCTTTGGCAATAGTAACGCTTATCCCTCTTTATTCTTTGTCCATTTATCCCTTTCCTCGTTCTACCTTTTCCCCCTACAGCCTGAAGCCTATAGCCTATCCGTTCCATTGACTCCCAGACTCTGAGACTCCTAGACTCGTCTTCCCCATTTCCCCTTTCGCCTTTTCGCCCTTTCTCTGTAGCCTGAAGCCTTCAGCCTATTTCCCCGGTTCCCTGTCGCCCCGTCTCCCGCTCACCCATTCGCCCTCTCGCCTTCCGTCTCCCGTTTCCCTATTTCGCCTTTTCACCCTTCCTCTGCGGCCTTCAGCCTTCTTTCCCATTCATCGTTCATCGTTCATCGTTCATCGTTTCCCCTCTTTGCCCTTGTCCGCTACTCCAAGACTCGCTACGCTCGTTGTGCAGGTATTTTCCTCAAAGGAGTCGTGTATATGCCAGAATCGTTGGCTCAACCACTTGGCACCATTCGCGTCGGAGAACACGGAGAGATTACCGTTCCCGCCTCTTACCGTAAGAAACATAAGCTCGCGAAAGGGAGTGAACTCGTACTGGTCCAGCTTGGTGATGCCTTGATGATGGCCCCGGCGGAGGTAGCATTGACCCAGCTCTCTCAACGCCTCCAGGATATTCTGGCGGGAGAAGGCATCTCGACTAAACAAGCCTTGAAAAATTTGGAGAAGATTCGCGAGCAACATTTTCAGGAACTTTACGGAAAGGAGGTCGATTCCCATGCCGGAGTCAGTAACCCTTGAGCAGGTAGAAACGCTCGTTGTCCAACTACCGCCTAAAGACCAATTACGACTGCTCGCCCACATCAGCGAGCGATTGAGTAGCACCTTGCCGGTCGTGCCCACGGTGGAGAGCCCCCACGAACCCAGTGTTCGCGATGAACGCCTCCAACTCGCAACAATCCTTTGTGAAGAAGTGGACGATATTACCAACGACACGCTCGGGGAATTCGACGCGGCGGATGATATCCATCGCATGCGCGAGGAACGGGTGAGCCAGTTATGCCGGAACGATGTGTAGACGCAAGTGTGGCGATCAAATGGGTGGTGAAGTCGGAAACGTGGCGGAAGAAGGCGCGACGATTTTTGCTCGAATCCTTGCAGAATGGCTACACCTTGATCGCTCCGCCGCTGTTTGCCTACGAAACCGAGAGCGTCTTGCAGGGGCGGTTGCAGGCAAAGACAATGACGGTTGCTGCGGTTGACGAGGCGCTGACGCGTCTTGCGACCTTTCGGGTGCAACTGGTGACGCATCCCGATATGGTGACCCGCGCTCGTGCGATTGCGCGCCAGTTCAACCAGCCGAGAATCTACGACTCCCTGTATGCCGCGCTTGCCGAACTGCGCGGGTGTGAGTTCTGGACAGCGGATAAAAGGTTCTACGACGCAGTTACCGCGAACCTGACGTTCGTGAAGTACTTGCCGCATTATCCGTGAGCAAGGTACTTCTTTTTTGACGTCCGACGCTCAGCCACCCAGACTCCTAGACGCTCAGACTATTCTTTCCGTTTCCCGTTTCCCCATTTCGCCTTTTTTGCCATAAGCCATAGAGTGAGCGCAGCGAACGAGCCATCTGCCATAGAGCGAACACAGTGAGCGGGCCATTTGCTTTTTGATTTTATCGAGCCACAATCTCAGATTGTGATCGTCGTGCCATCGAACTTGGTGAAACGAAACCCGTCAAAGTGTTCTGGATAGGTCGTGCGAAGCTGTGCGAGGACTTTCATCGCTACTGCTTCACCTAGTGAGAGCCCTTCGATGCCATCTGAACGCCAATGTACCCCAGCGACATCTCGCCCCAGAGCAATGTTTGAAGCGAGCTTGTTGAGCTCTCCTCCGACTGTCAGTGCAGCTCCCCGGTATGGTACGAGTGAGAGGCCATAAGGACTCCCCACCACCGGTGCAGGAATCACCTGCGCTTCAGTGAAAAACGCCTTGAGCACAGTGGCACAAGCGCCAGCAATGGCGGCGTGTCCCGCCGGATAGGCTGGATGCGTGGGACAGCCTTCCGGATACGCCATTGGCAAGAGATACGAACCAGTGGCACGGAACACTGCACTAAGGGCTTGAGCCTTGAGAACGTCTTCATGCAGCGGATACTCAGCGACACGCGTGAGATGATTATGAACTCGTCCCCCAAACGCCTCCGGGCGGAGCCGACGATGCACTAACCATTTGTGGTACCAACTCACCTTCAACGCTGGACTGGCAACCCGAGCCACGCAATCGAGTGCGTCAGGCGGACCAAAAGTGATAAAGCCCCCTTGCGTCAGTGATCGTTTATACGGATGCTCTCCTTTCAATGGTGCTCCCATAGCCAACAGAAGCAGACAAGCATTGAGAAACGCTTGATAAGGATAATCGCGGTGGACATATTCGGCTAAGTCGCGACCATTGCGCAGATAGCGTGGCGTAGCGTCCAGCACGTTGATCCGAGCAGGCGCTAATCCGCGTTGGATGTTGAGCCATTCAGGATAGGTCCGCAGGTAATCATCGTGCGCGACAGGGATACGGTTGCGTTGCGTGAGCGTCATAGAACCATGCAACACATCTAACCAAAGAAATTGGGACAGGTAGGGTCCACTCAGATCTCCTGGTGTCGGCCCACGGAACAACGTAGCGGGAGTGACGGTCTTACGAACTTTCGGCCCGTGGAAATCTGAGCAGCGTGAAAGGTCCGCTGCAGCAGCAGTTGTCAGCGGGTGCATCGGATACTCACTGAACGGCACATCCCGCGTCAGCGCTTGCCAGTAGAGTTCAACCATCTCACTGGCAGTTTCGGCGCTGGCAAATGATGGCGGAGCACTCAGTGTAAGCTCATGTAGATTAAAACCTTCGACTGACAATGCATAAGCGGCTTGGGGATTGGCAAACTTGGCTCGGCCTCCCAAGGGCACGGCCTCGAAGTCGGCATGCTTGCCAGTGGCTATGGCCTTAAGAAAAATGTCGTACGCCGCAAGATCGACCTCGCCCCGGTCGTTATGGGGGAGGCCTTTGGTGTAACTGGCAATCTTGTTGGGATACGCGTCTTCGTCACCATTAGTGGGGAATGAGGGAGCCGGTGTCTTTCTGGGCATCTTTCCTGCATTGACAGATGCAGGTGCACCAACCGTCCCAGCCGTCAACGACGCAACAGTCACGCCGCCAAGCTGCTCAAGAAAGGTCCGACGGCTCAGTTTCCTTGACACTTGAGGCTCCTCTCTGTGCCATTCGGATTACAACTCTAACGCGTACCGCAGCTTTGCATCCATCTCTTGCAACAATGTCGCTGACAATTCCCCCAGCTCGCCTAAGAGGATCGACGTTTCGATCGTCACCAATTTATCGAGCTTGACAATCGAACTCTTCTTCAACCCCGTTCGTCCAAAGTCACTATGCGAATCCTCAATCCGTAAATCGGTTTTCGACAATGGAGGTTGCTGCTGTCCGGTGATAAAAGCGAGCAGGGCATCCCTTCCCAGACGATCTGAGCGCGAGACAACAACCGCAGGGCGCACTTTCTGGCCGGACAAATCC
>JAYVFX010000059.1:0-9841 GCA_043772795.1 Deltaproteobacteria bacterium | reverse complement strand
CTCTTGGACCCACACCAACACCTTGCCGTTTTCGTCAGTAGCCAGCCGTCTCGCATCAATGACTTCTGCTTTAAGGTCTTCGATGCCATCATCATCAAGCGCAAACTCACGCTTGAGCAAACGATAGGATACTCGTTCCTGACGCTGCAATAATTCGAGTACCTGCTCCACTACTTCAGAAAACTTCATAACCCACCCTCACCCTAGCCCTCTCCCAAAGGGAGAAGGGATGAGACAAAAAAAGGCAGCCACATAGGACTGCCCTTATTCTCTCTTCATATTGTGAGCCTTACGCGTTTCTCACCCGCCAGCAATCCCCACCATAAAGGAGATCACTTCTCCATCATCCAAGGTGTCGTCGATACTGATGCGCCGTCCCTTTGAGTCGAGAAAAAGCGTGCCTTTGTTGTTAAGGTCTTTAGTCTCTGGATCAATCAGCAGCGCTTCCATCAGTGGGCCATATTTCTGCGTGAGAAACTGAGCGAGCTCGGAAACAAGCGGTTGTTGCAGTTGGATCGTTTCTTCCGTGACCCTCGTAATCTCACGGAAACGAGCGGTGTACTCTGCACGAATGGTGATCATGAGTGAAAACCTCCCTCTCGGAGTTCAATTACGAAGTATAGGCCATCGTGACCATTCCGACTGAAATGGGGTGAAATCGCGGTGATTACATTTCACTTGCTCGGACTCATAAAGAAACCGCACTAACAGTTTTCCGTGGCTTTCACTGCCAATGTGATAACGTTCATGTTCAGCACTCAACATGTCCCGACCAATGATCACATACGGTCCCCATTGCCCATCATGCCGGACAACAAAAATATAGGTTAGGTCCGGAGTACGTGGAGTGGTGAGCTGGGCAAGGCCAACCGTAAACTGCGCTGAGTATCCACGCCCGTAGGGTCTAGCCGTCGCGGTCTTCACCTGAATGCGAAAAAGGTCTCCACCTTCATCTTTGACAACGAACACGTCATCACCCAGGTCCACCTCGGGTAACGCCACGTTCCAACCACGCAACAAAAACTCCGCCATTACCGCCAATTGTCCAGCTCTTCCTACGTAGAGGTTACGTTTGCCTGCCAAGTGTCCCTCAATGCTGAGCATTCGAATCGAATAGAATTTCGTCGTTTGGCCGTAGCACAAACTGAAATCCTCCAAGCTTAGCGATTTGTCTTTCATGAAGTCCAGTCAGGATCATCACAATATATTCACTCAGCGGTTCGTGAATCTGCTCAAAATCTGACTTGGTATCGTATGACACAAATACACTGGACGGGAGCGGTTGGCTTTGTGGTCGAGACGAGAGTGCAATTTTCGTCTTGGGGCTAAGACGAAACGTCATTCCATCCATCTGCTTGCCGACTTCAACAATAATCTTTGCCATTCCCGAACTCCAAAGGCTGCGCTCTTTGCTCAATATGAAAATCTCTCTTGTCTCCTACCAGCGTATTATCCAGTCCATGCTCTTTTTTTACACTAAGGTCAAAATAACAAGATACTTGCTGCATGAAACGTAAAACGTAAAAGGGTAAGGTGGGGTGGTTACGTTTTACGTTTCACGTTTTATATCCTACGTTTCACGTCACTTCCCTATTTTCTCCACTCCTGCGGTAGGAACAGAGACTCGGACTGAGCGTCTCCCTTTGTCTTCAACCAACATTTTCTCTTTCGCCAGTACTTCAGCCACATCCTCCATCCCCAGCTCTTCCAACCTGCTCCGCGTCTGCAGGCCGCTCTGCTTATCCCAACCGCGCCACTCGTAATACTCGTCGAGCACGGGTTCGAACATGGTCGAGGCGGTCTTGCCTTGGTGTGGCCCTTCGGGGCAGGGTTCGTGCATCCAGCGCTCACAGATAGTGTCATGTTCACGTCGCATACCAAGCCGGGAGTTGAACGCTTTCTCCAAATTGCAGATACGTTCTCCATCGCGCATGCGTTCTTCTTTGGTTTTGTCGATACCGGTCACTGCCGTGTAGGCCTCGCCGTAATAACTCTCTGGGGCATATCCCAACACGTCTAACATCCAGTGAAAGATGCACACGCCATAGGAGTTGATCAGCGCGACTTGGTTTTCGATTACATGCGTGCACGCGCCTTTGAGGAAGGGGGTGCTCAAGTCTGCGGCTTCTGGCCGACCAAAGTATGCTTGAGAAAGGTCTTTGCGCTGGAACTTCTCGATCAGGCCAATCCCCTTGAGATGGTCGGCTCCGCGTGAGGCGACTGCCATATTGTTCATCCATGAAGGAAACGCGCGTAATTCTTCAGTGAAGCTCGCGCCACCTTTGCCGTAGGTAGCGTACTTCATGAAGTTCTCACCCTTCTTTTCCGACAAGGCAAGCGCCCCATAGTACACGCCGTCACGGAACATGCGGCCAAAGAGCGTTGTCTGATAGGCGACGCCCTGGATGATTTCTTCGATCTCGTCCATGTTGCCCCACTCTAATTTGTGGGGTTTACCGAACAATTCCTCAATATCGCGTTGAGAAATCAGCTCACGCTGCGCCAGTTCCATGACAAAACTGATCGAGCAACTCAAGTCTTGATTATCTAGCGCGTGATCGTTGGTGATCTTGCCCCAGTGCGCCACATCTGCCCAGTCGCGCATATCTAACGCTCCGGCTCCACTACCAGTTGTGAGGTATTCAGGATGACGGAACTCTTCGCCAATATAGTGCTTGGCGCGTGGCGATTCGTTCCCTTCGATCTTATAGCGACCGTCACAAGCCACGAAACAATCAGACGAACAAACTTCGGAGTATTTATGAAACTTCTTGACCCATTTGTCTGACTGCACTTCATCACCACGGAACATGGTGCCTTGGTTATTGCGCCAGAAGTTGCCACCAATCCGTTGGTACATCTCTACCGCACCAAGCGTCCCACGACGCTTAAAGCCATAGCCTGCTTCATTGGAGTCGATCTTCTTGCGAAAACCATCGGCCCAGCGCAGCAGCCCTTGTGGGTCAGCGATTTTAATCCCCTTGTTACCCTGTACTGCGATCGCTTTCAGATTCTTCGAGCCCATGACACAACCACCACCGCCGCGGGCATAGATACGCCAGCCATCCGACACGACGCCGGACATCCCGACCAAGTTCTCTCCACCGGGACCAATCGTCAGCGTGTGCACTTCAGAAGGATAATCGCCAAGCTCTTTCCTGAGCAGCGTGTGGGTATCAGACGTCGTCTTCCCCCAAATCTGAGAGGCGTCACAAATTGTCACCTCTTCATTGCAAATGTGGAGATAGACCGGTTTCGCTGCCTTTCCCGTCACCGCAATGTAGTCATAGCCGGTGAAGCGAACCATGTAAGGAAACTTTCCACCCCCAGCTGAGTCAGCGAAGTGACCATATTCCGGGCTCTTAAAAGTGATACGACCCTTTACACCAATCCCTGCGCCAGTGCCGGCAATCGGACCAACGCCAAAGATAAAGATGTTATCCGGCCCACGCGGGTCGCTCATGATGTCATGGCGTTGAAAGTGCTCCCACAGAATCCAGTCATTGATACCCGAACCTCCCACCCAGCGTTCAAACAGAGAGTGTGGAAGAATTTCGGTTCTGATTTCCCCAGTCGTCAAATCTACTCGTAATAGTTTTGCTTGCATGGTCGTCTCCTTCGTTAGTAACGAGTGATGAGTAATGAGTAATGAGTAATGAGTGCTGAGTGAAAAGGGGAACTTCGACCTCATCCCTCATTACTCGCTACTCATTACTCGCTACTCATTACTCGGTGCTCATTACTCGGTGCTCATTACTCATTACTGAAGTTACGCCGACGTACTAATCTTCCCATCCAACATGGCATCGCCAAGTCCGAGTTCTTTTTGCGCCTCGGCTGGCTTGCGCAGAATGGCGCTATAGGCCGTTTTGGTTTCAAAGAACAGCACTGGGAAACGTGGGTATTGTTTGCCTTGGTTCAGATTATCTGGGCGCGTGGAGCAGGCTTTGACGCACACAGGATCACCGCCGCACAAGTCACACTTGAGTACTTCACCCGTCGGCGCAATGAAGACAACATCAAACGGGCACGCAGGGACGCATTCCATGCACTGAATACATTTGCTTTGATCAATCAGCGCAGCCAAGGTCATGGGATCATAGTAAAACGCGTCGGTCGGACAGACTTCCGCACACGGTGGCGGGTTGCCACAGTGATGACAAATCGCGGTGACAAAGCCAAAGCCGTCTTTATTGACCCGCGTCGTCACTTGTGGGTTGTGTTCGATTTTGATGCGAGAGTAGGCGGGGTTGAGTTCCCCATCGGGCGAGTGAATTAGCGAGCAAGCCACTTCGCAGACTTTGCAGTCAGTACAGAGGTTCTGTAGGGCAAAGAGCTTTTTATCGACATTCGGGATGTCTTCCTCGGCTTTGAACCATAACTGGCCGTTGGCCATTTCCTTCTGGGTCTCCATATCGTACCCCTCCTTGATAGACCCCCTAAGCTAATCCTCTTCGTGGTTGCCTGTCAAGGAAAAAGGACGTATGAAAAGAGCCGTCATCAAGGAGGGAATTTCGATGGGAAAACAGGAAACCTTGTCCCACCCTTCCATGGGCCAGCTACCAGCCCGGAAGGTCTTAGATTGTATTTTCGCTATTGCTCCAGAGGGCAATATTTTGCATTACCACCTTGAGCAGGTCACGAAAGCTGATCTCTCCGGCGGAAAAGAAGGAGTGTTGTACACACTAACCGACAAAGCGCCTGCCGATGGACGTGAACGCTGCCGGATTATTCCGCCGTTTGTGCGGGAGTTTGGGACAATTCAGTGATGAGTGATGAGCAACGAGTGATGAGTCGAGGGTTCTCCCTTTTTACTCATTACTCATCACCCATTACTCGCAACTACAGTTAGTGAGGAGTTTTGCAATGACTCTGAAGGTGCTCATTCCCCAAGAAGTTCGTGACCTGCTCAGCAGCAACGACAAGGCTGCCTACATTGATGTCCGCCCGGTGGCGGAATTCGCCGCCGGCCATCCACGCGGGAAGGTAGTGAATATTCCAATTGTGTTTTATCATCCCACGACCAAAGAAATTTACCCTAATGGGAGTTTCCTCGAGGTGGTGGCGTCCCTCTATAGCAAAGAGGCCCCACTGGTCATCTGTGGTGAGGATAAAGAACGAGCACAACAGGCTGCGAGTCAAATGCAGGACGCAGGCTATACCAACATCTGTGTCATGCCAGAAGGATTAAGCGGTTGGCGCGCGCAGAAGTTACCGACCTCAACCGACAATCGTGACGGCATTAGCTACACGTCATTGCTCACGCCAGTGAAACGCAAAGGGAAGAAACAAAAAACCGCAGCGCATGCGTAAGAATTGTATAATAGAGATTGATAGGGCACGGCTTGCCTTGGCATTCTTGGCGTTGCCACTCTAGGATACAACTCCTAGTTATCTTTCGACCTTATCGACAAAGCTGCTCAAGGTACTTCGTGAACGTGCGTTCCCAGGTAAAATTGGCCAATACATGGTGGCGAAGGCGCGCGCCTAGCTGCTGTTGACGTTCCGGGTTTTCCAATAGGGAGATGATTGCCGTTGCCATCGTCTCCACATCGTCAGCAGGAACGAGGCAACCGGTTACCCCGTCCTCGAGTATTTCTGGTACGCCCCCAACACGGGTAGCCACCACTGGAACGCCGAAGGCTCCTGCCTCAAGAATGACAATACCAAACGGTTCAATACGCGAGGAAAGAACAAACACTGTCGCGGCGGGAAAGAACGGAATGACGTTTTCGTGCAACACATCCTGGTAGATCACAACTCGCGTTTGTAGTTGCAACTGGGCGATCAATTCTACCAATGCGGACTTGGTGTCACCATCACGGCCGATCAGTACGAGAAGGACATCGGGAAACTTCTGCGCAATACGCGCAAAAGCACGCACTAACGTATCTTGCCCTTTCTTTGCTTCGAAGGTGGCCACATTGAGAATAAACGGGTGAGTACGCAATCGGTCATCGATAGCGCCACCAATCTGCCGCTCCTGTTCAAGTACTGCGATATCGACGCCGTTATGGATCGTCATCGTCTTGTGCTGAACCGACGGACCAAAAGAGACGACTTCCTGTCGCAAATCGTCTGAGCAGGCAACTATCAGGTCTGCTGACCAAAGCAGAAAGTGCCACAAGATTCTCTCGACTCCGGACGTGGCCGCGGCTAACCGAATGTCGCCACCCTGGAACGTGAGAACGAACTTTCCCGTGAAGAGTCCGAGTCCTCGTAATGCGGCAAGAGGTAAGATGGCCAGGTCCGGCCAATAGATATTGATGACCTGAACCCTACGCTGCCGGATAAAGAGAAAAAGCTGCCAAACCGTCCTCGGCAGCAGCGTAAGAAATTTCACTAAATTCTTGAACGATCGGGTAGCATTCCACGGAATGGCCAAACGGAGTCGCGCCGTCAGGCGGCCACCTTCCTCACTCTCACAGAGACGGTGGTGGTTCCAGTCGCGAATCAATACGCGCGGGATATACTCACCATGCAGAGCAATTTGATGGCAAAGGTTCAGGAGAGCCTGATTCACCCCGCCTGGGTGATGGAGCTCCCATGGAATGAGAAGAAGCCAAGAGGGGTTTTCCGTACCTGGAAGATGACTGGAGTGGTTTGTCGTCATGAAGACAGGATTCCGTTCCTCAACGGACACGACACACAGCCATCAAGTCTAAGGCGGAATCCATATCTTCCTCCCGGTAACAAAGATCCGCAGTCGAGTATTGTTGGGCCCATGCAGCAGTGCTGCGAGAGATATCGCGAGTCTGTGGTAACTGCACAGGGGCCTCTTGGTTCTGGGCAGTTTTATGCATCGCGCGGCGTAAATTAGCAACGACGGTATGCGGCAAAACTGCTTTCACCCCATCAATCATTCGGCTGCGCACCTTCCACCACGGCGGTAAAATAGCTTGCGCCTGTTTGCGCGCCTGCTCGCGGGCTTTCTGGATACGGTTGAATTCGACGGAGTGTAGACTGTGTGACGCGAAGAGCCCGCGAATTTTCACCTCAGCAAACACTGGACGAAGGGTCGCGGAAAGCTCCGCCACGGTGAACTCACGGACATGAAATTCATTCCACGGTTTCATCCCAGGATCGAGTCGGATACGGGCATTGGGTGTGGTAAACAGCACGATCCCATCAGGAGTAAGCACGCGTGCGATTTCTTGCAGGTATGGCTGAACCTCAGCTATGTGTTCGATCACCTGAAAACTCACAATCAGTTCAAAACTGTGATCCGCGAACGGAAGCCCCATACCATCGATCGCCAGGAACTCTACGCCCGGCCTGCCATACGCGCGGCGAGCCGCCTCAATCGCACGATGCGAGACGTCGACTCCGACCACTCTGCTCGCCTTCGTACTGATGACGTACGTACCGTAGCCATTGTTACACCCCATATCGAGGACAACTTTTTGCTGGGCGAGTTGCGCCGCCTCTTCGTACGCTTTCTGATGAAGCAGATGCAAACAATACTCTTCGAGGTCTGCGAACACTTCGGTTGGCACGAGTGGGTGATGCTCGGCTTGTAACCCAATGACTTCTTGTTCTGTAAACATCCTCATACCTCGCTATTCTAATAACGGCTTCACAGGATCTCTGCAATTTAGTACAGCAAAAAAATATGCAAGCGACGACAGTCCGTCTAACGTGCACGCGCTGGTCACAGGGTAGGCTTGATGGTAGAAGACGCCAAGGTACTGTTGAAAGAATCCCGTCAGTCAAAAATGAGGGCGTTGCCTATGAACGACCAGCAGACAGTTCGTCTACAAAACCCACTTATTGTGCAGAGCGACCATACGCTTTTGCTTGAGGTCCACAACCCTTTGTACGAGCAAGTACGGATGGCGATTGGCGGGTTCGCCGAGTTAGAGAAGAGCCCCGACCATATCCACACCTACCGACTCACCCCACTGTCGCTGTGGAACGCTACGGCGGCTGGACTGTCTGCCGAGCGCATGACCGCTACGCTCGTCGAATTCGCCAAGTATCCGGTACCACAGAACGTCCTCGTCGACATTCGCGACCTGGCGAGACGCTGGGGTCGCGTCAAACTCCTCCGCCAGGACGCGGGCTTAGTGTTAACCTCCGATGATATCGCGCTTCTCACCGAACTTTCGCGTAATCGTACAATTAACCGCTACTTGGGTGAACAGCTCACGCCCCAGACGTTTGCTGTACCACCCCGCTATCGGGGTGTTCTCAAACAAGCGTTGACAACCGTCGGCTGGCCGGTCGAAGACCTGGCGGGCTATGAAGACGGTGCGCCACTTGCCCTGTCATTACGCCATGAACAGTTCACTATTCGTGATTACCAACAGGAGGCGGCAGACGCGTTTTACGGTGGTGGTACGGAACGCGGTGGCAGTGGCGTAGTAGTGTTACCGTGTGGCGGGGGCAAAACTATTGTCGGCATCGCTGCTATGGCGCAGGTTGGCCAATCGACGCTTATCCTCACTACCGGCGGCACCTCGGTTGAACAATGGCGGCGCGAATTATTGGACAAGACGACCCTGACCACTGCTGACATCGCGGAATACACTGGCGCGACGAAAGATATCGGCCCAGTCACTCTCAGTACGTATCAAATGTTGACCCATCGTGCGGACAAGTCTGAGGACTTCCCGCACCTCGCACTATTCAACCAACACCAATGGGGCTTCATCATCTACGACGAAGTGCATCTGTTGCCCGCGCCGGTGTTTCGTGTGACGGCAGAGGTGCAGGCACGCCGCCGCCTCGGGCTCACGGCTACGCTCATTCGTGAAGACGGACGCGAAAGTGATGTGTTCAGCCTGATCGGGCCGAAGAAATATGACGTACCGTGGCGGGATTTGGAAGGACAAGGATGGATTGCCGAGGCGCTGTGCACCGAAGTGCGCTGTGTCATGCCCAAGGAAGTGCGCATGGACTATGCTCTCGCCAGCCCGCGTGAGAAATTCCGCGTAGCAGCAGAGAATCCCAGCAAACGGCCGTTAGTCCAACGGCTGATCAACTCTCACCCCGACGTACCAACCTTAGTGATTGGCCAGTACCTTGAGCAACTCAAGCATATCGCTGAAGAATGCCAGGCCCCGCTCGTCACGGGCAAAACGTCGCAACGCGAGCGTGAGCGACTCTATGGGCTTTTTCGTACGGGTGAAGTAAAACTGTTAGTGTTGTCCAAAGTAGGAAATTTCGCGCTCGACTTACCTGACGCTGAGGTTTTGATTCAGGTCTCTGGAACTTTCGGCTCGCGTCAAGAAGAAGCGCAACGACTAGGCCGCGTGCTCAGACCGAAAGCAGATGGGCGTCGGGCACACTTCTATACGCTTGTGAGCCGCGATACCGAAGAGCAAGAGTTTGCCCATCATCGTCAGCTCTTCCTCACTGAGCAGGGCTATAGCTATCGTATCGCCGACGAAACGGAATGGAGCACCAATGAAACCATCACGACTAAGACTCGTGCCATCAAAGCAGCAAGCCGCTGAGTCAAGCGGACTGGTGTTGCATACAAATCTCACGATCATTGAAGTAGCTGACCCATTCTTGTTGCAGACATTACGAGCAGATCGTCGCGTGGGGTCAGCTATTTTAGCGCAACTCTCAGATTGTGTGGCAGTCATTCAACCAGGGCAAGGCGACTGGGTGATCAAGCAACTGTTGAAAGCCGGACACACACCAAAGGTGATTGACGTATGAGTTGGAGATCTCGCCGTTCTGTTCCTCCGCCGCAGCCGTTTCCGCTCGACTATGCCGCACATCTGCCCAGATATAAGGAGCTGTCAAGAAATAACTTCCCGGCTATACTGCACTGCTGGACAAGCCAGCAGTGGCACCCGATAACCAAATCGGTAGGTTATTTCTTGACAAG
>JAYVFX010000058.1:0-2255 GCA_043772795.1 Deltaproteobacteria bacterium | reverse complement strand
CCAAGATCGGGGGACACCCACGCCGCACATCGTGCAAAGGTGCATAGACACTCACCGGCTTAACACCTTCAAGAGATAAAGCAATTCCTCCTCGACTTCCGCCTTACTAGATACCGTACGCCCGATTTCCCTTCGAAGTAGCGAAGCTCCGCCTCTTTTTAACCGCGACAGAGACATTGTTACCGCCTTCTCACTCTTGCCAAGCCGAGCCCCAGCCACCTTATGAGACAGCCCGGGATCCAGAAGCTCCTCTAGCACCTCGATCTCGGCGGCTTTGCCGTTCTCCTCATAGTCCTTGAGAAGCTGTTTGCGCACGCGACTTAACAATGTCCTGGCCCAAGTGTCTTCGTAAATGGTCTCCGGAGTCTCATAGATGGGCAATTCTAAGTAGGCGGTTTCAGCGCCCTCTCCATCTATAGAAATAATCTGACAGCCACCACCACGTATCTTTGCGTTTTGTTTCTCGTATTCACCGGCAACATAGTTTTGGAGACATACTAGCAGCCAACTGCGAAACTTCCCCCTCTCCGGACTCACATTTTTTAGAAAACCTTCTTTCAACAGCTTCTTTTCAAAGAATCCCTGTATCGAGTCCTCAGCATCTTCCTTTTTGTACCCGCGGCGTCGTAGATAAGCATAAAGCGGACGCCAGTAAGCCTCGCAAAGTTTGCCCATCGCCACTTCTGCTTCCTTTGACCCGAACTTCGCCGCATTTATCACGATAGTCCAGTGGGTATTCTCAAAATATCTATTCTCTAGACACGGATTATGAGTCTCGCTTGGGTTGTCGGTAGCCACCATATGATTATTTAGCTAAAGTAATTAGGTTTGTTCCTCACTCTGCTCCGCATCTGTTCGGCTCACTGGCATCTGCAGTGGTACTATACTCCGCCACAACGGTCAGTGAAACTACCACGGCGAGCATCGATTTCCAGTCTCGTTTCTTCATATGTTTCGTATGTTGTCGGTTTGTTGATTTAATGTTCCAATTACATTGGGAGTAACCGCCAACCGAGATAAAGGTAACGAGAAAAACGAACGGAACTGCGCGCGGGCGACTGATCCTCTGCAAGTCCTGCGCGCCGAGTTGGCTGAATGCGGGGGTGAGGGACGGCGCCGCCGCGAGGCGGTGTGGGAGCCGTTTCGACAGGCTCAAAATCCGGAGGCCTTGAAAGGGCAACCGGTTTCAGACAGCCATGCCGTAACGAGAATGAGCTACCGAGGCGACGGCGTAAGGGACGAGCAAGTTCCCTGTAGGATTAAGCTTGTCTTCGCCTTGTGCCTTTGGGTACGCGCGCTGCACCACGTTGCGGACCGCCAGCGATGATCCAGACGAAAACCGGTATGGTGTCTTCCTGGTCGGCACCAGCAACCGGCACACCGTAGGAGATGGTCGTCGCGCAGCCCGCGGGGCTCCAGGTTGACGAGTGGTGTCTCCAGTATTGGCTACGGCACAGTGGCCGACAGCAGCACGGCGAAAACGTTCACCATCCGGAAACACGGGATGCTCTCGAGCGTGCCGGCGGCGGAGCACCACCTTGAGCGTCACCTTCACGCGTGTGCTGAACCGGCCGGGTCTGACAGTTCGCAGCCCGGCAGACTGACACGCCGCCTCGGGTTTGGTTGCATCGGCGTCTGCCAATGAAGGCTGGCTTAACCGAGAACCTGGCTCAGCGCCTCCGCCGTGGCGCGGGTCTGCTCGTACCCCACATGCGTGTAGCGGACGGTGATGCGGATGTTTTTGTGCCGGAGCAACTCCTGAATTTCCCTTAAATCCTTCCCCACGTCGTTGAGCAAAATGGGTCGCCGCCGAATGTCGCAGGCCGTGCGCGGTGATCTCCCCCACCCCAAGCGCGCGGCACGCCGCGCGCAGCCGAAGGTTGAAGGCCCGGTTGGAGAGAGGAAGGCCGGAGTATCCTGCGAACAGGAACTGCGAACCCGCAAAATCGATTCCGTTTCGCCCAAAGATGCGCCGCCCCTTGAATCTCTCCTGTACCCCCTGCCATTCCCGCAGCGCTGTGCTGAGCGATGCCGGGACCGGCACATCCTGGAACACGCTCCCCTTCCCTTTGATTCGAAACGCCACAATGTCCTCGCCCACCCTCTGGCAGTCCGACCACTTGAGCTGAATGAGCTCATCGAACCGGCAGGCGGTTTGAAACAGCCCGTTTGCGAGGTGGAACGCGAGTTGGGAGCCGTAGCTTTGCTGCTGGGCTTTGAGGTGCGCCAGAAGCCGGCGGATGTCGGCAAGCATG
>JAYVFX010000057.1:0-5944 GCA_043772795.1 Deltaproteobacteria bacterium | reverse complement strand
GTGGGTATCGGGCCTGGCGCAATCGCTCCGAACATAATTTTCGCGCGGACCCGCTGGCCGCAGAGATCGTGCTCCGGTCAGGTGTACCGATCCAGATGGTGGGCTATAACGTGACGGAACACTGTCGGTTTAGCTGGGAAGAGCTGAGCCAGGCAACAGCCGTGAACCGGCCTTTTGCCGCAGCGTTACAGGACCAGACGCGCCGCTACTTCGACGTGCTACGGCAGAGAAAAGCGGGACGCTGGAAGCAGCTGAGCGCCGCGTCGTTCGACACATGGCTGGCGGCCCCATACACGTTGTTGCATGATCCGCTTACGGTCGCCGTAGCGGTCAACCCGCAGCTCGTCTCGTTCGAGACGACCGAGCTGTCAGTGACAAACACGGGGCGAACAATGCCCGTGCATCTCTGGAAGACGCCGCCGGTGTGGTCTGCAACCGTTGACATGGGACAGAAGGTATCGGTCCGGGCTTTCAAGCAGTTTTTGCAACCGCGCTTACGGGAGTTTTTTGTCACGCGGTGATCCCGCACGGACCGTCCGTAAATGACTCGTACACAGGGAGAGCAGGACGGCGGACCAGTCGTCGTGTCCTGTCTCCCCTGAACCCGCGACCGCAGTCGCGTCGCTGCGTCCCACGTGGCAGGACCCAGGGTAACTGAAAGGCTCTCCGGAAACCGTCAAACGGATCACTGAGAGACAAACCAGTGCTTCGACAAGCTCAGCACGAACGGAAAATCTTTAACGATCTCAATACCAGACCCGTTCGCCCTGAGCCTGTCGAAGCCTGCCCTGAGCTTGTCGAAGGGGGTGAACGACGGCAGAGCAGACCCTCGTCGAGTGATTTCCGCAGAGCCTCTGAGACCGATCGCTCGGTGTCCTCTCGATCCAGAGCGTTCGTTCGCACCACTACATGATGAACGAAAGGGAGGTGCATATGTACATGGGGTTAAATGTCCACCACAGCAACACGATCGCAGGGCTCACTGTGAGCCGACATGCAATCCGGCTTCTCCGCTCGCTGCGCTTCCTGCCTCCCGTATCACTAGAAGGAGGAATAACGTCCCGTCTGCTCCGTGGTCCGCCGAAGGACCAGCGAAGATATCATAGGTACCATTTTTATCTCTCACTATGAGTGAATAAATACTATCATTCTTCTACAGTCAGATACATCGATCAAAGGAGACTTACGATGACGACTCACGGCTTCACAACAGTTCGCAGGCAGCAACGCAGCCTCGTACCGTTCCTGATCTTTGCCATGCTAGTGAGCACTACGCTCGGTTGGTCTCTCGCCGCGCAAGCTGCGCTCATCAACCTCGCGCGGAATACCGCTGGGCATGGGTTCCCAAGTCCACTGGCCTCAGATCACGGTTGGGGCGGGGGCCAATTTCCCTGGGATCTTGTCGATAGCAAGAGAGCGTATGATTTTTGGACGCACGGCATCGCCTTCACTGGCGGGCACGCCACCGCGGCTGGTGGCCCACCCTGGCTTGAGCCGGCCGGAGTGCGACAAGCGACGATCGATTTTGGTGAGTCCAAGACGTTTGAAAAGGTTGTGATCTGGCACCACGGTGTTGAATATACGCCGCAAACGGCCTTCTTGGACTATTGGAATGGCTCCGCATGGGTACCGATCCTCTTCACCCGTACGTACGGGACTATGCATGAGGAAGGGCAAAACGCCGGCTACGCCGATTCCGACATCTATACATTTCCGCCGGTGACCGGCAGCAAAGTGCGGTACTCGTTTGATAATAGTGGTCACAACATTCTTGGAACGTTCAATATCCACGGTTGGATTTACGAATTCGAGGTGTTTGGGCATGGCGCAGCCAACACCGTCGCCCATTGGAAATTTGAGGAAGGCACGGCAGACACCGCAGCAGCGGGGAACGGAACGATTGTCGACTCGTCTGGAAATGCTTTCAACGGGACCCCGTTCGACGGACCGGTCTACCGCCACGTCGCCAATCGGAACAGTCAGTTAGGATTGGAATTTGGCAATACCCTGCCGCAACGCGTGTTCATCCCAAATAACCCGGCGTTCGAGCTGACGCACAGCCTCACGTTGGAAGCGTTTATTCGCTACGATGGCGTCTTGCCCGGCACACAGTATTATTCACAGATTGTGTTCCGCGGAGATAGTCGCGGTGCGACGGACCCGTACTTCTTGGCTCTGGACCTGCAGGGTCATCTTGTATTTCACGTCGAGGACGCGCTGAACCAACAATCAAAGGTGATCTCGCCATCCCCCGTTCCTCTCGGCGTTCCACTGCATGTGGCTGGAACACTCGATGATGCCACCGGCGAACAAAAGCTCTTCATCAATGGAATTGAGGTTGCATCACAAATGACTACGATCCGTCCCTTTGGCCCTCTTGCGCCCTTCACTCCTGGGATTGGCATCGGAAACGTCCAAGACGATTTTAACCATGAGGCCTTCCATGGCATCATCGACGAGGTGCGGATTTCACGAGCCGCACTGTCACCACCGGAGTTTTTGTCTGCCGCCACTCCAGTCAATCATCCCCCCGTGGCCAATGCAGACGCGGATCAGACTGTGGACCAAGGTCGTGTCGTCGGGTTAAACAGCGGGTTGTCGCAGGACCCAGATGGAGATCCACTCCAGTATCAGTGGAAATTCATCACGAAGCCAGGACGGAGTACCGCCGTACTGTCCAGTCCAACGGCACCGCGGCCTACCTTTGTGGCAGACCTGCCGGGCACCTATATCGCGCAACTCATCGTCAGCGACGGGAAACAGTCGAGTGCGCCGGATACCGTGGTAATCACTGTCCGCGCAAAGAGTACCCCACCCCGTCCGGTCATTACCGCCCCCAAAAAAGTGACCGCAGGAGACACGGTCCGCTTGCGCGTTACCGATCCCGCGAACCCAAAGGCTCGTTTGCGCGTGATTCACTGGACACTGATCACAAAACCACCGGGAAGCAAGGCGCAAGTCGCAGGCACCGGCCAGTCTGCTACATTTGTGGCCGATGTCGCGGGGAAATATGTTGTTAAGGTCGTGGTGACCAATGAGTACCAGCAACAAGGGCAAGCAATAGTCACCATCGAGGCGGTAAGACATGACATTCCACCCCTGACCTGTGGATTGAAGACCGAGAGAGCGCGCAGTTGGTACGACTGCAACGGACAGCAGGTCTCGCAGACGGCCTATTTCGGACAGCGTCTGTCAGATCTCACTGTCATTCGCAATATCGTGGTGTGGCAATTTGACCGCACGGCGTTAGGGGCAAACGCTGGAGAGGCCTACTACGTGAATGATCTCCGGAGTGGTCATCCGTTAGGGATGCGGCAATTAACCCAAGAGACCCAGACGTTCGAGCGGCTGTCTGACTTCCTGATTCACGGTCAGAAAGTTGCGACGTGGCAACTGACAGAGGATGCGCGATTCGGCGAACCATCAGCATACTATGCGGCTTGTCTTGTAGGCAGTGCTACGAACATTCGCTCACTGACTCCGCGAACTGATCCTTTAACTTCTATCCACAATTTTACTGTGAGTGGCGAGACGGCGCGGTGGGAATTCTGTCAGGGAAATCTCTGTACCTCCCAATCTGCGGCACTCCCGACCTGTCCGCTGCCCTAACGTTTGATTGCGGCAGGGAGTCACTGCGCTGCCAGTCGGGAAATACAGGAAGTCTTTCCCACGAGAGGATAGGTTAGAGGTGCAGCGCGTGCTTCCTGTCAGTTTCCTGGGTGTACTGCTGAAGGGCTCTGTGTGTGGCAGTGACGAAAGAGGACACGCAGAGCCCTTTCCTTTCCAACACGTAAGGCCCGATCCCTGTGCGAGGACTATTCCTGGGATCTGCGGCACTCTCAGTGATGAAACTGTCACTTTCTCTGGGAGGAGGGAGGACCTGCTTTGAAGATCACGGCCTGCCTCGTCGCCGCCACAAAAGGACTAGACGGAAGAACGGGTAAAGAGAGGAAAGGAAGAATTTATGTGCAACACTTTTAGTGAATACGACGTATAGAGTAGGACAGTAGCGCCGTGTTGGTTGGCAGTGTGCCAATGTCGTATGGTTCGATTTCGGACTTTCACACCCTCCAGTCCTTGCATAGACATGTCCCCTCCAAAATGTGATTCTGTTGGCGAATGTTTACCTCTCAACCGCAACGCTGCGAAATCCCCCCGCGCTACGCGCGGCCCCCTTTCCTAAAGGGGGCTTTCAGGTCCCCTCCTTTGGCAAAGGAGGGACAGGGAGGATTTCGCCAACAGAATCGAGTAATTCTTATCGTCTTTGGGCTATACAGAACTCGTCGTCACACTACAATAAGCTTTGAGACGACAGACTCACAGGAGGCCACTATGAAAATCGACTTTCACGCCCATGCGTTTCCTGAATCTTTCTTTCGCAAATTGAAAGAGTATTACCCGGATGAAGTTGTTCTCCAACACGATGCCAGTGGTCATTTGATTGGCTTTTGGGCCGGAACTCCCCTGCCAGCATGGGATCATGAGCTGCGCATCAATGACATGAACAAAGGCAACGTGGACATCGAGATCTTATCCAACCCGTCAATGTACATCCGCGTTGATGATCATAGCCCAGAGTTATGTCGTGTCGTCAATGATATGTACGCCGACGCTTGTCGGCAAAGCCCGGAACGCTTCAAGGCATTTGCCAATCTTCCGTTTAACACCATGAGTGATGCACTCGCGGAACTGGAGCGGGTACTGGCCATACCAGGTTTTGTCGGCGTGCTCGTCACCTCCAACGTTGGTGGTAAGTATTTGCACACCCCGGAGTTCACACCGTTCTGGAACGAGGTTGCTCGCCGTCGCGTGCCGGTGTTTATGCATCCCAAACCGCCGCCGGGGTATCAGGATGATGACATCGCACCGTTGCTCGCCTTCCCGGCAGATACCACCCTTTCCACCATGAAGCTGTTGTACAGTGGGTTGTTCGAGCGCTGCCCAGATCTGCTTCTCATCCTCGCGCATTTGGGCGGCACCCTGCCTTTTTTGGCGCGACGCATCGACCTTGGGTTTGAGGACCACCACTTCTCTGACAAGTATCGTCAGATTCCCCGGCGTCCGAGTGATTATCTGCCCAAGCTGTACTTTGATACCGCGCTAGGCTGGCATAAGCCGGCGTTCGACTGCGCCCAGGCTTTAGTCGGCATCGAACACTTGGTGTACGGGTCAGATTACTTCATGTTGGGAAGTGAATTCATGCATCGGACGAATGCATTTCTCGAGAGTCTCACTCTCTCTCGGAGTGACAAAGAGAAGATTTATAGTGGCAATGCACTGCGGATTCTAAAAATGTAGAACCCATCGTGAGCCGCAGCGGATCGCGAAATCAGACGATATCCATATGTCGATCTAATACCCCCGCTGCCAATCGATCACGTTGAGCAGCGGTTCGCCTTTGAGGTAGCGGCGGAGATTCTCACAAAATAAATCCATTCCTTTCGCCTGCGAGAAATCCGTGCCGACCGAGGTGTGGGGCGTAATAACCACATTAGGAAGCTGCCACAACTCCTCTGGTGGTGGCCCAGTGAATTCCCCGTCGTAAACATCCAAGACCGCACCAGCGATTTGTCCTGCACGGAGTGCTGCGACCAGCGCGGTTTGATCAAGAAGTTCCCCGCGCGCCACATTGATGAGATACGCCGTAGACTTCATCTGCCGTAGTTCGGTTGCGCCAATAAGCTTGTCGGTCTCTGGCGTCCACTGTGCACACACCGCAACAAAATCGCTCTGTGCCAAGAGAGAAGACAACGCCGGCGGCGGCAGTAGTTCATCCACCCCTTGCGTGTTTGGCTGCGAAGCGGTGACAGAACGTCGAGTGGCGATCACCCGCATCCCCACTGCTTTGGCGAGTCGGGCGACTTCACTACCAATTCCACCGAGGCCGACGATTCCCAGGGTTTTACCTTGCACCAGCACGGACCGATACGCGCGTCGCTCAAAG
>JAYVFX010000056.1:0-6007 GCA_043772795.1 Deltaproteobacteria bacterium | reverse complement strand
TCGTAAAAGGCAGCACCGATTATACCTATGGGGGGAACTGGAAGTTACAAACCGAAAACGGTGTGGATGGCTACCATTTTGACATCGTCCATCGCACCTTCATGGGTGTCATTCAACGGCGGGCAGCTTCAGGAAAAGATACGGTCCGAGCCGTTGATGTCGAACGCCTGGACAAACCAGAGACAGCAACCGGGTGTTATAATCTGGGAAATGGTCACACGCTGCTGTGGACCGACTATCCCAATCCTCAGGACCGCCCCTTGTATGAACGTCGCGGAGAGCTCGTGGCTCAGCATGGGGAACTCCATGCTCGTTGGATGATGAACCGACTGCGTAACCTCCTGATCTATCCGAACATCTTTTTCATGGATCAAACTTCTACCCAACTGCGGGTGATTTACCCACTCGCGGCCGATAAGACACGCGTGTCGACACATTGCATCGCACCGGTTGGAGAAAGTGCCCGTGACCGTGCGCATCGGCTACGTCAATATGAAGACTTCTTCAACGCCAGCGGTGTCGGCACGCCGGACGATCTCGCCGCCTTTGAGGCATGCCAGAAAGGATATAACGGGCGGTTAGTGCGCTGGCAACAAGGATACATGCGCGGCACCCAACGTATGACACTTGGTGCGGACGCAGAGGCCCAAGCGCTCGGTATCCGTCCGTACTCAAGCTCAAACGACTTTCGGGACGAAACGCTGTATCACGGCCAGTATCGACACTGGCTCAAGCTCATGAACGACGGACAACAAGCTGAAAGAGAGGCAGCCAATGGCGCCTGACCTGCTCGCACGCTGTACGGATCTACTGTATCGCGAAGCTGCCTACCTCGATGAGCAACGCTGGACCGAGTGGTTAGCGTTGTACACCGAAGACGCAGAGTTCTGGATACCAGCATGGGACGAAGACGGGAAGCCGACGAGTGATCCACAGTCGCAACTGTCACTGATCTACTATGACCGACGCTCTGGACTCGAAGATCGTGTGTGGCGTATCCAATCAGGATTGTCTCCAGCTTCAAGTCCACCAGTGCGCACGTGCCATCTGATCTCAAACGTCCGCATCACTGAAATGATCAACGACGAACCCTCGGTAGCCTCGCATTGGCAAGTCAATATCTATCGCCCTGAGAAACTCCACAGGTTTTTGTACTTTGGCTTTTATGAACATCGTGTACGTCTCATTGACGGACACCTATTCATCGCGAGAAAAAAGATCGTGTTGCTCAATGATGTTGTCGAAAGTGTGCTCGATGTGAATCATGTCTGAGGAGGTTCCCATGCCATCCGCAAATGAGACACAATCTCCCTGGCTGACGTGGTCGCAAGACCCGGCAGACAGAGTGCCCTATCAAGTCTTTCTCGACCCAGCCATTTACGAGCGGGAACAAGAACGCGTGTTTCGTGGACCAATATGGACATACGTGGGACTCGAAGCAGAGATCCCCAAACCCCAAGACTTCAAGGCAACGTTCTTAGGAGATACACCCATAGTTGTTAACCGCGATAAGGACGGAGCGTTGCATGCCTTTGTCAATCGCTGTGCTCACCGTGGTGCGCTCGTCTGCCGGGAACTGCACGGCAATCGTGCGAGACACACCTGCGTGTATCACCAATGGACGTATGATCTGAAAGGAAACCTGATCGGTGTTCCCTTCAAGAATGGTCTTGGGAACGCAGCGGGATACTCGGCGGACTTTCAGTCGGCGCAGCATTCTCTACAGAAACTGCGCGTCGCGGCCTACCAAGGTCTGATGTTTGTCTCGTACGTCCAGGATATTGAACCACTGGAAGACTATCTTGGGGCGGCAATGCGGTCACACCTCGACCACATTTTCAACCGCTCCATTCGTGTCCTTGGGCATGCTCGACAATACATCAATGCTAACTGGAAGTTATATGCAGAAAATGTGCGCGATCCGTACCATGCGAGCCTGCTGCACTTGTTTCATATGACCTTCGGGATGTATCGCTCATCCCAAGGGGGTGGCGTCACGTTCGACGCTCAAGCACGTCACACGTTGATGCAGTCGTATCGACGGAGCGAAGCGGAAGAGGTGGCGGCGTACAAGGGTACTGACGTGCGGACCTATCAGTCAAAATACACACTGAGTGACCCTACCCTGCTCCAGGGTCGTCCGGAGTTTCCCGGTCTTGCGATCCAGACCATTTTTCCCAGTCTGGTGGTGCAACAAATACAAAATACACTGGCTGTACGACATATCATCCCACGTGGGCCAGAGCGCTTCGAATTGATCTTTACGTACTTCGGCTATGCCGACGACGACGCCGAGATGCAGGCGATCCGTCATAAGCAAGCGAACCTGGTTGGCCCGGCGGGCCTGGTCTCAATGGAAGATGGCCATGCCGCCGAGATCGTGCAACAGGCGATCGTACGCGATAAAAGTGCAGCCTCGTTAGTCGCAATGGGCGGTCGAGAAATTGCGGACCAAGAAAGTCTGGTCACAGAGACGGGAATCCGCGGCTTCTGGCGCTACTATCGTGAACTCATGGGCTTCAGCGTCCCAGCCAATGTGACCAAGGAGAGCGAGTCATGGATGCGCGCGAGCTCCGTTTCGCAGTAGAAGAGTTGCAGACCGCCTACGTCCATTGCATCGATAGCGACCGACTCGAAGAGTGGCCAGACTTTTTTACTGATCCGTGTCGCTATCAGGTCACTACGCGGGAAAACGTTGATCAAGGGTTGCCGATTGCGCTCATCTACTGCGACAGTAAGGGCATGCTGCGTGATCGTGTTGTCGCCTTGCGGGAGGCAAACATCTATGGCCCGCATCGCTACCGTCATATGGTCAGTGCGGTGCAGGTCACAGACGTAGACGGGTCTCTGGTGCGGGCGCAAACGAACTACGTCGTCTATCGCACGCTACTCGACCCGGTGAACTACGGTCACAGCGAGCTGTACAGCGTCGGCGTATACAACGACAGCATCGTCATAGAGAATGGCGTCGCGCGATTTCGGGAAAAAATCGTGCTGGTCGATACTGCGCGAATATTATCACTGTTAGTCATACCACTCTGAGGTCTGGCATAGGGCACGTTGTAACGTGCCCTGACCGACGCCCTGTGGATTAGCTCGGCGAGGCACCGACGATTCTTCCCAGCAGCACGCTTTGATGCCAGCAGATGAGCTTCCACTTCCCGTTCAGTCGAACCCAGGTAAGAGTAAAGCCCATAAACCGCTGCCGGAAGCCGGCGTCACGCGGCTTGCCACGGAATGTCGCAAAGCCTCGAATGTGACCGGTATCACCAATCACGCGAAAGTGGACTTCTCGCGGTTTCCACTCGAACGATTCCCACAGCCCTTTTCCGCCCGCGTGAAAGTTGAGGTGGTCAGTAAAGTCTTCTTTACTCATGCACCAAGGAAAATCCTCGTCGAGGATATCGCATTCATCGTCGAACGCTTCCCAGAACGTCTTGAGATCACCGCTATTGAGGGCTGCCGTCCATGTCTTGAATACGGCTTCCAGATCTTGTGTTGATACTGCCATAGTCACCTCAACGTAGTCGTCGCATCGCATTCTCAATTCCCCCATCCGTTGTCAAGGCTCTCCGTCGCCTGTAGTCTGCACGTGCCTCACGTACTCAAATAATGCCTGTCCGCTGGACTGTACGAAAATACAAGCAGTGCGTGGTACCGTTACCGTCATTCTTTGTGATAGCGCTCTTTATAACTTGGAGTGTGGAGCTAAGGTTTTTCGTACGAGGTCGATAGTAGAAGCAAGCCTGCGAGAGAGTGCGCTCCACCCACCACCCCCACCACCCCCACGGGGCCGCTAGCTCGCAGGCTTTCAAACACCTCCTCGATCCCACTACAAAGACAAATTTCGCTGCGAGCTAGACGCTGAGCATGGCACAGACTACACTGCCGCAACACAAAGGATATCGTGTTGGGTTCGCAGCGATAAACATGTCACGTCTTGAGGTCGGAGACTCTGCTGCTCGTTCTCCACGAATCACAGTAAAGCGATAGACAGGAGGACATAACCATGCGGTTTGACGGCAAGGTGGGACTCGTAACAGGGGGAGGTTCAGGAATTGGCCGCGCAACTGCGATCGGCTTCGCCGCGCGTGGTGGCGCGATCGTAATAGCGGATATTAATGGCGAGAACGCCACCAAAGTTGCTGCTGAAATTACGGCTGCAGGAGGCAAAGCGCTTGCGATCGTCACGGATGTCACCAAAACGGCAGATCTCGATACGATGATTAACCGTACGACAAGTACGTTCGGGAGACTCGACTTTCTTCACAACAACGCGTTCGGTCTGCCGGTGGCACCAAAGAGTGGCCAAGTCATGACACGTACTGGTGACGTCGACGATGAGGTGTGGAATCACATGATCGACATCGGTCTCAGTGCCGTATTTCGAACGATCAAGCGGGCAATTCCAGCCATGCGTGCACACGGTGGCGGGGCTATTGTTAACACTGCCTCAATATCTGGACTGCGCGCCGATTATGGGATTGCTGGCTATAACGCGGCCAAAGCGGGAATTATCAATCTCACTCGTGTGATTGCCATCGAGTACGCACGCTCTGGCATCCGCGCGAATTGCGTCTGCCCGGGCGCAATCAACACCCCTCTCCTTGCCCCTGCGCTCGAAATGCCAGGTTTTGCCGAGAAGTTTAATGAAGTCATTCCAATTGGACGCTTAGGAAAACCAGAGGAAATCGCGAACGTTGTCCTCTTCCTCGCATCGGACCTGGCGTCTTTTGTCACCGGTGCTGCTTTTGTTGCTGACGGTGGCCAGACGGCCAAGACAGGAAGTCCGTCGTTTATGCCGGAGTGATGAGGGGGAAGAGATTGTTGAATGGCGAATGCGGATTGCGGATTAGCGAGGAAATCGCCAGGACTTTTGTCCTCCACAATCTGCAATCCGCATTCTACAATCTGCAATCCACAATTGGTTCACGCTTTCTACTCCGCAAAATCAGCCGGGCAGACGATTCACACTACCGCCCCGGCACTCGTATGAATCGCTTGCCCGGTAATCTGACGACTGGCAGGAAGGCACAAAAAGAGAATCACTCCTGCCACATCTTCTGGTTGTGACACGCGGTGAAACAGGTTCTCCAACGGACCACTCGAGGCCGCGCGTTGCAGCGCGTCGGCATCGCCAATCACCTGCGTCATCGCTGTAGCCGTAATTCCCGGTGCGACGGCGTTCACGTTAATATCGTGTTGTCCTAGTTCGGCTGCCGCACTACGTGTTAACTGGACGAGCGCAGCTTTTGAGCTGGCATAGACGATTGGTGAGTTCCGCGCGCGAAAGGCAGAGCTTGAACTGAGATTGACGATCCGACCGCCACCACCACGCTCAATCATGTGTCGAGCGACATGCTTCATCAACAGCATCGCGGCTTTGAGGTTCACCGACAGCACGAAGTCCCAATTCTGTTCATCCATCTCTAGTAGTGTCTGAAAACGACCAGTGACCCCGGCATTGTTGACGAGAATGTCGATGCGGCCGAGTTGTTCGAGCACACGCGTCACCGTCGGGGCAATCTGGCCAGTGGCAGCCAAATCCATGGGAACGGCAATCGCATTCCCGCCTGATTGCTTAACAAGCGCAACAGCCGCCTCAACACCTTTTTCATCACGATCCAGAACCGCAACTGTTGCACCAGCCTGAGCCAGGGCCAACACCGTAGCACGACCAATTCCCGACGCTCCTCCAGTAACGAGCGCCCCTTTACCTTGCAGTTCGCCAGCCATAAGCACCTCCTTTAGACAGTGAGAACAATCTTGCCGAGTTGTGCGTTTGAGGCCAGATACTCCTGCGCAGCAAGAGCCTCATCCAACGGGAATTCACGGTCGATCACCGGTCGCAACCGACCATCAGCCAACGCTGGCAACACGTCGACCGTGAATTCCCGTGCAATCTCCGCCCGCTCTTCCATCGTCCGAGTACGGAACGTGACGCCAATGAGCTGCAAACGTCGCAGGGCAAGAAAGTCGAGATTAATATCACTAGTGGTGCCACCTA
>JAYVFX010000055.1:0-5291 GCA_043772795.1 Deltaproteobacteria bacterium | reverse complement strand
GCTGTGCGCACGCTACAAAGACTTACGCGAAATGCGGCATTACCTTCGCCGCAAACAGCTCCATACTGTGCATCACTTGAACATGTGGCACCTGACCTCCGGGATTGAACCAACAGAGCATGCGGCCCATGTTGAATTCTTCGCGTAGGCGCGAGATCCGTTCAACACAAACATCTGGTGTTTCAAAGATGCCCATCACCTGATTCACCTGTTCGTAGGTCGTCCGGCGTAAACGATCGGCTGCTTCTTGTAAAAGTTTGTTCGAGCCGCCTTTACCATCAGTGCTGGCAGGAAAGGCATCAATCAGTGATTGCAGAAAGTGTTTGATGCTTGGTTCGATCTCACGACGAACCTGTGCCGCGTCTTCGGCGACATACGTCGGTGACAGCATCGTAATATCTTCTGGTCGACATGGTGGGTGGCCTGCTGCCTCTCGCGCTTGACGATAGAGAGGAATGAACTCGCGGAGTTTAGGGTAGGTGGTGATCTGTGACGCAGTCAGAATCGGGTAGCCAAGCTTGCCCATCTGCTCATAGGTCTCGACTGTATTGGCTGCGACGAGAATCGGTGGATGGGGTTGCTGCACCGGCTTGGGGACAACCGAAAGATTTTCAATCTCGAAAAATCGCCCGTGAAAGGAAAACTTTTCATTCGTCCATGCTTGCAAAATCACATGGAGATTTTCCAGCAGCCGTTCCCGGCTTTCAGTTTGGGGGACGCTGAATCCGGCGAAGTGGGTTGGAAACACGCCACGTCCAATGCCAAACTCGACGCGTCCGTTACTCAGCACGTCAAGGGTGGCAATATCCTCCGCCATGCGCACTGGGTGTGAGAGTGGTAGGAGGATGATAGCGATACCCAAGCGGAGGGTGGTCGTTCGCGCAGCGACTGACGCGAGAAGAAGCAGAGGAGAGGGAAGGATAGAGAAGTCAGCATTGAAGTGCTGTTCCACCGGCCAGACGGACTCGAATCCGAGCTGTTCGGCATGTACGGCTTGCTCAATAGTGTCGCGGTAACGCTGAACCGGGGATTGAGACGGAGAACAAGGTAACTGGTAGTGGAGACCAAATTTCATAAGTTCGCTTCCTTACTATTCTTGGCCCCCTCATCCTAGCCCTCTCCCACGAGGGGAGAGGGGGCCGCAATCTTCTGCCCCGCAATTACTTCAGTACGTCCATCATCGGCTGGATCGTCTTGGCATCGAAGTAGTCGCACCAACGGAAGATTTTGCCTTTGTCGTTAAACGTGAAGACGCCGACTACTGGCAACTGGACTTTCACGTTTCCAGCTGCCCAGTGCTCGATGCGTTCGTTCATCACGATATCCCCGGCAGAGGTCGTGTGCTTGATGTCCATTTTTTCTAGGGAAATTTTGCTGCCTTCCACAAATGCGGTCAGCACTTTACGGACTCCTTCATGGCCAGCCACTGGTTGCCAGGGCATGTTGTGGTAGTACACGTCCTCAGTCAGATACGACACGAGTTTGTCCATGCTGCGTTCGCGAAGCGAGTTGCAGAAATCGGTCACAGTTTTTTCGTTGGTTGCACTCATAGGAACCTCCTTTTTTTAGTAATGAGTAATGAGTAACGAGTAATGAAGACAAGCGCAAGGTTCAAAGCACAAAGGTTTTTCGACTTTATCCCTCAACCCTTGTGGCCAAATCCAACAACTCCGGAATATTCCGAATAACCGAACGCGGCATAGCTTCCTTTGCTGGAGGATCACTGTCGGTGCGGTCCCAGATCAATACCGAGTGCATTCCCATGCTGTTGGCGCCGGGGATATCCTGCTGAAGTGAATCGCCGACAAAGAATGCCTCATGGGGTGCGCAATCAGCCCGCCGTACAGCTTCGGTAAAAATGCGCAAATCTGGTTTGCAGGATTGCGCATTTTCACTTGATAAAATGGAGTCAAAGTATGGCTTGATTCTGCTCAGCGTAACCATATGTTCGAGTTGGTCATCGTCAATGTTGCTGACGATGCCAAGATGATACCCACGGTCACGAAGCGTGGCGAGGGTATCGAACACTCCTTCACGCAGAGTGAAATCCCGTTCCCGGCGTTGCCATTGCGCTTGACGGTAACGCGCAAACTGCTCTTCGGTAAATGTTATGCCAAGGTCACGGGCCATCGCCTGCAATACGTCACGAAAAAGATCACGGTGTAGATAGTAAGGACGTGGCAGGTATTCGTAGAAGACTTGCTTGAGTGCGCCACGATAGGAACGAAGAATGTCACGCGGTTCTAATGTCACGCCGGCCCAGCGGGTGATATCGACCACGTTCTCGCGTTCTCCTGGTGCGACCGTCTCGTAATCGAAAAGGGTACCACCGAAATCAAACAACACAGCTCGCATCTTGGGCATGATTAGAGACTCCTTAACTCAATGTTATTGCGCGACGTCACCGCCATCTACCGACACCTGGTTTTTCTCCTACATTTATCTTCTGGCGATGATGTGAAATGTACGTGGTTCACCATCTTTTGGCGAGGGTGGAGAAAGTACAGCGTGTCGAGGATGTTGTTGACCCGTGACGGTTGGCTTTTTTTTATTTCCCGTATCGTGCGTTTGTTTGCTTACGGTTTTCTCTCGATTATTCTCGCGTTGCATCTGGCTGCAGTCGGGATGACAGAGAGTGAGATCGGCTTGCTATTGACCTTGACGCTTGTTGGGGATGCGCTCCTCTCGTTGGTTATTACACAGGTGGCCGACCGTGTGGGGCGACGCCGAATGCTCATGGTTGGCGCCGGATTCGTGGTACTGACCGGTGTTGTTTTTGCGCTGACGACGAATCCGCTGTTTCTTCTGCTCGCCGCATTTGTTGGGACACTGAGTCCAACCGGGCATGAAGTTGGCCCGTTCCTCGCGATTGAGCAATCGGCATTGGCCCACCTCACTCCCGGAGACCAACGTACCCGCATGTTTGCTTGGTATAACCTTGTCGGGTCGTTTGCTGCTGCCTTGGGCTCATGGAGTGGTGGGACATTAGCCACAACGCTCCAACGCGCAGGTCATACCCCGCTGGCAAGCTATCAGACGTTGTTTGCCTTATATGCCGGGTTTGGGGTGCTGCTAACGCTGTTACTCTTTTGTTTATCATGTCGAATCGAAGTAGAAACGACAGAGAGCAATGCGGCGACAAAAGTTTTCGGCCTACATCGTTCACGAGGAATTATTCGCAAGCTCTCGTTATTGTTTATGCTCGACTCGTTCGCTGGCGCGCTGGTCGTGCAAAGCTTGATGGCCTATTGGTTTCACTCCCGGTTTGGGGTAGAGCCGGCAACACTCGGAAGCCTATTCTTCGGCGCAAATATGCTGGCTGGGTTCTCTGCACTCATCGCAGCTCGGGTAGCGGCACGCATCGGGTTGATTAACACCATGGTGTTCACCCACATCCCGGCAAACGTATTTCTTTTGCTTACGCCATTGATGCCGACGTTTCCTCTTGCGGCAGCAATGGTACTTCTCCGTTACGCCACTGCGCAGATGGACGTCCCAGCCCGACAAGCGTACCTCATGGCTGTGGTCGCACCAGATGAACGTTCTGCTGCTTCCGGAATTATTACCCTCGTACGCACGAGTGCGAGCGCGCTGGGGCCAGTTGCCGCTGGCACGTTGTTCAACGCGTCGTTCCTGAGCGTGCCGTTTTTTCTCGCTGGTGGGCTGAAGATTGTCTATGACTTATTGTTACTGTGGCAATTTCGCCATGTTCGCCCACCGGAGGAGGAACGTTCTTAACTACGATGCGGTTGCCCCGTCATAGGCCACTCTTTCTCTTGACAAACTCTTGGGCCTGAGCAGACAATGCGAGATGACTCTTGGGGGAAGAGCACCTATAGTTTTCCCCACTTACAATAAGGAGGGCTTAGAATGCGGGTAATTTCAGCGGACTCTCACATGATGGAGCCACCGGGTCTGTGGCAGGAGCGGCTTGATAAAAAGTATCAGGATCGCGCTCCGAAGGTGATCCAAGACTTCGAGGGCAAGAAGGGCTACTTTTTTGTTGTTGAAGGCGTTAGACCATTTCCCGTTGCCGGTGGATTCTCTGCCGGTAATAAGCCGGAAGATATGCCTAAAGCTTGGGAGAAAGGGTACGAAGGCGCTCGACCAAGCGGCTGGGATCCTGTCGAACGTCTCAAAGATCAGGACATCGACGGCGTAGAAGCCGAAGTGCTCTACACTACCCTTGGCATGTCACTCTTTGGACTTGATGATGCCGGTTTCCAACAAGCATGTTTCGCGGCCTATAACGATTGGGTCGCCGAATTTTGCAGCCACAGTCCTAAACGACTCTTCGGTATCGCGTTGATCTCACTCGAAGATATTCAAGCTGGCGTCAAAGAGTTAGAACGCTGCGCGAAGAAAGGCATGCGGGGGGCGATGATCTGGGGATCACCGCCACGAGAACATCCATACAGCAGCGATGAATATGATCCGTTCTGGGCCGCCGCTCAGGATCTGCACATGCCGATCAGTCTTCACGTCGTCACCAGCAAGAAAGGCAACCAAGAGAGAAAAAGAGTCGAGGGTGAAGAGAAACCGCGACGCGAAAGGAAGACGGGAACGGAAGTCGGCTACATGAAGTTGATCCACGAAGTGCAGCAGTCGATTACTGATATTATTTTCGGTGGGGTGCTAGAGCGTTTCCCGAAGCTCATCATCGTCTCCGCCGAGAATGATACCGGTTGGTTGCCGCATTTCATGTATCGTGCTGACCACGCCTGGGAGAAGTTCCGCTTCTTCAACAAAACGCCGCTGCCGATGACGCCAAGTGAATACATCAAACGGAACCTGTACGCCACGTTCCAAGATGATCCGATCGGCCCTTCGACGTGGGAGTATTTTGGCGAGAATAACTACATGTGGGCATCGGATTTCCCACATACCGATTCGACCTGGCCGAATTCACTCGAAGTGATTAAGAAAGACTTCGCCAAGGTGCCAGCGGAAGTGACACAAAAGATCGTGTTCGATAACGCGATCAAGTTGTATCGGATGGCGTAAGAACATGTGGTCAGGGTGCGGTACGCCGTGCCCTGTTCTCCTTCTTTAGACTCTCTTGTATTCTGGGCTCACAGGAGAATGAGATTATGTCTGGAACGCCTGTTCAGCCGATAGAACAACGTCGAATTACGAAAGCGGAGTTTTGGGCTTTGCCTGAAGGCCCACCGAATGTTGAGTTTGAAGATGGAGTGTTGATTCCGATGCCAAGCCCACATGGCCGTCACCAAGATATTGCCTCTGCACTCTCGCGGGTCCTCCCAGTGTACGTTGCTCGAAATGGACTTGGC
>JAYVFX010000054.1:0-6220 GCA_043772795.1 Deltaproteobacteria bacterium | reverse complement strand
AGTACGGGGCACTCAGCAAATGGGCAGAAACAGAACGAGCATCCCTGACCGCAATACTGTTCGGCACAAATTTTGGCGTTGGGCAAAGTGTCTGTCGTCATTCCCTAGCCCTCCGGGAGAGGGCTAGGGTGAGGGGAAACAATTAGCGATTGTGGATTGCAGATTGGCGATTGTGGAATCCTTTGCCGGCTCTTTCTCGATTCCGCAATCTGCATTCGCCATTCGACAATTTCTTGCCCCCTCATCCTGACCCCTTCGACATGCCGATTTGACTTCGCAAGACAGCTGCTCAGGCATCTTGACCAATTTTTATTTTCGCCTTATATTCGCCCTTCAGAAAGGAGGGGCCTATGTCTACCAACTTGGCAATCGTGCCCCGAGACCTGCGGCAGTCTCAGGAACGGCTCACGTCATCCCCATCATCCCACACACCGCCCCCAACTGGTTTTAACAATATCACTGTTCGTTCGTCTGAGGTGCGAAAGCCAAAACTGCTCGATCAAGTCCGGCACGTCATCCGCTTCCGGCACTATAGTTACCAAACCGAGAAGACCTACATTCACTGGATCAAACGCTTCATCTTCTTCCATGAAAAGCGCCATCCCCGAGAGATGGGCAAAGCAGAAGTCGAGCAGTTTCTCACCTCGCTGGCCGTGGACAGACACGTGAGCGCCGCTACCCAGAACCAAGCGCTCCACACCCTCCTCTTCTTGTATCGTCAAGTCCTGGCGCAGGAGCTGGGCTGGCTCACTGACATTGTCCCCGCCAAACGCCCGCAGCGACTGCCCACTGTGCTCACCCAACAGGAAGTGCGTAGCTTACTCGGAGCCGTGCAGGGCGTGCCGTGGCTCATCGCCAATCTGCTGTACGGTGCGGGACTGCGATTAACCGAAGGGCTGCGACTTCGTGTCAAAGACATTGACTTCACAGCTAACTATCTTGTCGTACGCGAAGGTAAAGGCGACAAAGATCGGATCACCATGCTTCCTTCGGTAGTCAAAGAATCACTGACTGCACACCTCGTGCAGGTTCGTGCTCTGCACCAACAGGATCTCGCACGCGGGTTTGGCAGAGTCGCACTCCCGGATGCGTTAGATCGCAAGTATCGTAACGCGGCCGCTGAGTGGGACTGGCAATGGGTCTTTCCGGCCTCGCATATCAGTGTCGATCCCCGCTCGGGGATTCACCGCCGTCACCATCTCTACGAGTCCGTGCCGCAACGCGCCCTCAAAGAAGCCGCCCGGAAGGTTGGTCTCACCAAGCCCGCCAATCCACACATCTTGCGGCACTCGTTCGCCACCCACCTCTTGGAAGCGGGCTACGACATTCGCACGATTCAAGAATTGTTGGGTCATCGCGATGTCAGCACCACCATGATCTACACCCATGTTCTTAATCGCGGCGGGTGCGGCGTCGCCAGTCCCGCGGATCGCCTGTAAGACGCCGTCTGTTTTAATAGGGAGGAAGCCCGTATGCGGACACGATTAATGTTGCCGCCAAATCAAGATGGTGCTAAGGAGTTGCGTGACCAGTATGGGGACCGGCTCGTCTGTGTACGCTATCGGTACGATGAAGTGAAGAAAGAACGAGGGAAGACCGTCGAGTTGATTATCGACAAGCGAGCGTGGGAGCCGCCGGCGCCCCGGTGGCCAGACGACACGCCAGTGGCCCTGCAGGTCGTAGCGTCGGAGCGGGACGTGCGGCGGCACGTGAAGGCCGCAGGCGGCACGTGGAATCCGCGGCGGGTGGTGTGGGAGCTCCCCTACAGGCACGTCGTGGCGTTGGGACTTACGGCCGGATTGTCACTCCAGCAGAGGAGAGAGAACCGGACATCCATCTACCTGTAGAGAGGAGGCCGAAAGAGCCTCCATCTACCAGTAGATAGGCGGAGTCCCATCTACCAGTAGATGGGGGCATCTATATATGGATGGAACTATCTATTGGTAGAGGCTATATACGCAGAATATCACTAGTTGGGTGCTTACTTAATATGATTCCGCACATTCTTCTACTGCTACTCTTACTTGCGCCGCAGCAAGCGCCGGCGAATCAAGTCTCGGAAGCGCAAAAGAAACAATTCATCGACCTCATGAAAACGCTTCCACATAAGGGCGAATTCTTCACGGACGAGGCCGTGAAAACCGCAGGGCCATACTTACCAGTATTGTTTGCCCTCACCGAAAAAGATATTGAGGCTGACGACATATATCCGTTCGCTGCGATCAGCCGTGGGTTGTGCGACGTTAAAGAACATCGTCTTTACGCCACTAATCACTTTGTCGACATACGCCATTCTGAATTGAAGCTCTTTTGGGCTGCGATGCTTTTTGACGCTGGAAATCCGCCGCCGGATATTGTGCGGTATCTTCAGGTGGCTTTAAAATCCGACGCGCAAGCTAAACTGCTTGCCGAAATGGCTGGACCAAACTTCGCGGATCTCAAGCGCCGTATTAACGCGACGCCCGATCATTGACACGCACCCAACAAATCGTTGGACCGGAGCGGCGGGAGCGTGTTTTGTAACTTGATTGGTGCGGCGAAGGTTGGATGAAATCGCGCCGCCCGGTCAACTCAGACGTTAGACTTCTCCCGTGTCCCCCGTATTGGAAACCTGCTATATGAGCAAACAGAAGAGGAAGGGAGGCTCAATATGAAGATCTCTGTCGACCTGCCGGATACGGTTGCGCTCGTCCACCTTGACCAAACGTACCTCAAGGAAGCTATGGTAGCCACCCTCTACCACGTGGGGAAGGTCTCTGAAAAAGAAGCCTGCCTCACGCTTAGTATTTCCCGCCGCGCATTCGAGGAACTGTTACCCCGGTTCGGGTTTTCTGTCCTTGCAGATACGCCCGAGAGCCTTGACGTAGAGTTGCACGCCTGAGGCAACCCGTGCGACAGATTGTAAGCGATACAGGACCGCTGATCTCGTTGGAGAAGCTCAGTCAGGGGTATGAGTTTATCCGATGCCTGTATGACAAACTGCTCATTACACCTGCGGTGCTTGAGGAAGTGGCCGCCGGGCAATTCGCCACTCCAGAGGAATACCTTCAGCACTATGGCATCAGCGACCTGATTGAGGTACGGACGGTGTCCCAGCCACAGGAACTGCCTGAGGCAGAACGGTTACATGAAGGAGAGACCCAAACGATCCAGCTTGCCCTAGAGTTGCAGTTGCCTCTGCTCATAGAGGAAACAGTAGGACGCCGGGTTGCGCAGAGTGTAGGAATCCAGATTTCCGGCATTGCGGGGCAGATTATCAAGGCGTTCCGGCAGGATCTCATTGCCACAACTGAAGCTCAGAACAAACTGAGTGAGTTATTGCGAGGGGGACGTATTAACCGGAAAATTTATGAGGCACTGCTCGCCTCACTCTCTGAAGTCTAACCCCTATCAGGCCGACGATGTCAAGCGGGCAGACGGATGCACTACGGGGGCGGGGGGCCATCCGTGAAACACACGGTGAGTCGTCATGCTCAAGTACCTGCGGCTGACTTGATTTCAGTTACTGGTCACAGCTTGTAGCTGCACCAAACACCTATTGAGGATCAATGTTTCCCGTGGAACATCGTGTAGGGGAAACAGTAGCTCCCGCAGGGGCTACGTCCTAGAAACTCGTCTGTGCCCTCATGCCGGTCTTCTCACACAATAGCGGGTTGTGTCATAAGACACTCCTAGTTAGTTTCAGACTCAGTGGAGGGGCAGCCACAATGGACTTGGTGACGGATCACCAAGCAGATGAGCAGGAGAGACCGTCCAATCACGCGGTCCGGCTCGGAGCTTTTCGTCCAGAGGGTCCTGCACAGTCCGTGCTGTATATAAGGAAGACGCCTCAGCAAGGGTCGGCTCTCTGGTGGCCAGTTAGACGGCAGGCTCGGTCTCTCCCCTCAGCGGTTACGCGGTGACAAAGCGTTGGAGGTCAAACGCGTGTTCCCGCGTGAGCATGAAATACACGGCACGACCCAGCTTATGCGCGAGTACGGTGAGCGCTTTGGCTTTGCCGTGTTTGTGTTCGAGTTTGGCGAAATACTCTTTCCCGGGCTGACTCTGCCGGATGAATAAGGACGGCGGCTTCGGCAAAGGCCCAGCGTAAATGGACGTTGCCAATCTTTTTACCTGAAGTTCCCAGCCGTTTGCCTCCTGACTCTTTGGCACACTTCACCAGCCGACAATAGGAGACAAAATCTTGCACGCGCGGAAAGCGCTGAATGTCCTGGATCTCATAGAGAATGACTAAGGCGAGAATCTGGCCAATCCCGGGAACCGACTGTAACCGGGCGAACGTCTGGACATCGTGCGCTTTGGCACTGCGGGTGAGATAGAGTTCGACCTCGCCTAACAACTGGTCGTAGTGATCGATGAGCGAAATGTCGACCTCGATTGCCTTGTGGACACTGGGATCAGGAAAATGGTCGGCGACATCTTCACGGTTCGCTTTGTTCGCCAGCCGTTTCCCGATCTCGGGCAGATGGTACTCACTCTTGGTATTGTGCATGTGGGCTAAAAGAGTCCGGCGCGCTTGCGGGCGAGATGATAGCGGCGACGGAATAAATCTCGGGTCGCCCGCATCTCCGCCGGATACCCATACACTTGCGGCATCATCCCACCACGCAATAAAATGGCAATCTTGTGCGCATCCATCTTATCGTTCTTCGCTTTGCCCCCATGAATCGCCTTCATATAGAGGGCATGGCCTAAGACAAAGGCAATCCCTTCCTTACTACACAGGTCCGCCAACCAATACCAGGTGAACATACCTTCGCCCCCGACAACCAGATCCTCGCGATAGGGAGCAATGAGGCGTAAAAAGGCCTCCGGAGTAGTCGGCAGATTTTTGTGGACGAGTTTCGTGCCACATGAGCGCGATCCGCGCAAAGTACAACATGATCGTCGCGAGCAAGTGCGGCAGCGGCTCTACCAGATTGCCTTGGGGTATCCTGACTGCAACGATGCCGACCGGGTGCGGCAGGACCCGTTACTCAAGAGTGTGTGCGATCGCTCCCCCCAAGCCGCAGGCCTCTCTTCGCAACCAACGCTGTCGCGACTGGAGAACGCGGTAGACATGCGGACGCTGCGCACGCTCGTACGCGAGATCGGGGAACAGTATGTGAGATCGTTTACGGAGACGCCGGACGTGATCGTCTTGGATATTGACTCCACGGACGATCCCACGCATGGCCAACCGCAGCTCTCCTGCTTTCCCGGCTACTACGATCAACACATGTATCACCCCTTGTTGATCTTTGACGAAGCGCGCCTGCGCTTTCAAGCCACGAAACAAACCGTGCAACACTTTGATGCCTTTGCCTATGCGACGGAGACGTGGCCACAGGCTCGCCACGTCGTGATGAAAGCGGAAGTGAGCGAGCACGGCGCGAATCCCCGCTTTGTCGTCACTTCCCTGCCCGAGTTTGCTCCGGCGCTGCTCTATCCCGCGTATTGTGAGCGGAACCGGTACGAGAATTTTATTAAAGACTTCAAAAACGCCATGCAGGCCGATCGCCTCTCGTGTTCTACGTTTGCCGCCAACTTCTTTCGTTTGCTCGAACACGCGGCGGCCTATGTGCTCTTTCCTGCGCTCCGTACCCAGGGGGCACCGCTCGCGCCACAGCTAGGCCGCGCGCAGTTCGATACCCTGCAGCTGCAGTTGTTAGGCGATTTCTGGAAATGAATATCCCGCCTCAAGTTGGTCTGGCGGGGAGAATGAGAATGTCCCATTGGGGTAACAGGGGATTGCGCTCTAAGCGTGCTTCCACGGCCTGCATCGCGGTTTTGCTCAGCGTCACCCCTTTTGTGTAGACTTTGCGACTGAGCATGACGATGGGCTTGAGACCTTTCCACGTCATACTTTGGGCCCACCCCAGCATCGTGTCGACCGTGTGCAGGAGGGTGCCATTCCCATGCAATTCCAGAATTCCCCAACAGCGTTCAATCGGATTATACTTGCTGTGATACGGCGGGTAGTAGAGCAACTGAAACGGCGTACCGATGGTATCGACCAGCTGCACCATGCGCGAGAGAAATTGCGTGCGCACGCCGCTGCTCTCCGGGCCGTTGTCCATTTTGAGTTGCACCCGGTCAATCGCGCGGTGTTCCTTGGCGCTGAGGCTCTGCCACCAAGCCGTAAGCGTATCCACAATGAAGTCGCTGGTCTTGGCGGAACTGCCGAAGGTCACAGAGAGGTGGGCGGTGTCTTCATCGACGATCCCACACGGGACATATT
>JAYVFX010000053.1:0-2180 GCA_043772795.1 Deltaproteobacteria bacterium | reverse complement strand
CGAGGTGGGTAGGGAAGGGTGCGCCTGCGAACGCAACGGTGTATCGATCCGCATCTACTTTGTCTGCTTGTGCATCGTAGCGAGTATACTGTGAGTGAGATAGAGAGGCAGTTGGTGATTCGGCAAAGAGACCAATGTACGCGAACCCGAGCGGCTCTGCTTCGCTGCCAACGCGAACCTCCGCCCACGCTGTTGCTTCTTTTGGTAAACGTGCCAGGTTGCCTCGCTCGCCGAGGTCGCGATTCATCAGGACCAGTACGTCGTTTTCATCGAAGACGTTGGGGGAATCGTCAGATTTCGGCTGTGGTCCTTGGTCGAGTATCCAACGGTCGCGATTATCTCGCTCGTCAATCTGAAAGGGAATTGGTTCTGAACGATCTCCGTGGAACGCGTAGACCTGTATGGTTGATGTCGAGTGTTGCAGGAGTGTCGGTATTTGTTGGCCTTCGATGATGGTTACGCCTGGGAGGGAAGAGGGCGCGAAATCGTTGGCGAGTACTGTGTTTGGCGTAAGCAGCAAAAGAAAAAGATACAAAATGAAATGGAATCCGAAGGTTAGGATACCATACGATACTCTTTGATACGAATTAAGGTGGCGAGCTGCGCACTTCTTATCTTCCCCTCTCCCTCGATGGGAGAGGGTTAGGGAGAGGGTGATAAGCGACGGATGAACTTGAATGGCTGTTTACCCCTCATCCTGTCCTTCTCCCTCAAGGGGAGAAGGGACCCATAAGCACGCGGACATAATAATTGAGAGAGGCACACAACTTGTATGCCTCTACAAGGATCAGATCAACTACAACGCCGCCAACGTATTCTGCCCGCCTTTCTTCGTGTGTTCAGCAAGAACCGCTGCCGCTTCTTTCTCAACCGCCGTGCCTTTGAAGAAGTTCGGATTAGCCGTCCCCCAGAAACGCACGGCATTAGCGAAGGTGAAGTCACGGAAATCGCCTTCATTGACCAATCCGTCTTCGAGTAGCTCGTAGGCTTCTGGAACGACACCGGCCATGTCCTGCACGTCGAAGTGGCCGATGTCAGAACCAAACAGTGCGTTAATGCGTGCTCCATATGGATTGGCCTTGCTATTGAATGCCCAGGCATTCACTGGATCGTCAGCTTCGCAACCGAAGTAGAAACTGTCAACAAAGAGATCGCGGAGATCTTGCTTCTTTGTGATCTTGCACGCCGCGTAATCGTCTAAATTTTCAATCCCACCAACCAGGTTCGCACTTTGTGAGAAGGTGGAACTGTCAACGAGATCCTTTCGCTGCCCTAACGCGCTCTGCACCTCCGCGTTTCCATAGGTCCCTGCCAACTTCATGAGCAGCGCGTAGTCGAGGTTCTTCGGATTAACTTCTTCAAGGGCTTCGAGATGGCGTTTTTCCCAGTGGCCGATGAGGTCTGCGTATAGTTGACATGCCCAGCCGACACCGCCTTCAAGGAAGCCGAACTTGAGTTGCGGAAACCGCCGCGTAACGCCACCGAGAAAAAGCGCCTTACACACCGCTTCATGGGCGACGGCGAAATGACCGATGTGATTGTACGTGAAGTTGGTCGGCGAAATACGGAGTCCGTATCCGCGCCCGCCAGTGTGGAACGTTGGCGAGACGTTGAGTTCGACGCATCGTTTCCACAACGGATCGTAGTCATATTCACTATCAAGGCCGATGGGATCATGCCACGCGCCAACTTTGTCCATGTCAGGATGTTTTCCTTCGTACGCGGGAATCGCTCGGCGGATCATGCTCCACATCATCACTACTTTCATGCCGAGCTGCTTGACGACGTATTCCAGTTCTTCAATCGCTTCTTCTGGAGTATGCATCGGGATGACTGCCGCCGGGGTCATGCGATCAGCGAACGGGCGAAAATAATCTGCACTAAATGTGTTAAATGCACGACACGTGGCTCGACGACTCTCGGTATCTGGGTTGCGTGCGATGCCAAGACCGGCGGTTGGGTACAGGACTGTGAAATCGAGCCCCAGTTCTTCCAACCGTTCGTTGAGCAAGCGCGGGAGCATCGCCGTGGCGCGGTCACGGGTATTTTTGGTGGGCAACGCCCAGAAGGCTTCTTGGGCGGAACGTTGGTTGCGTCGCTCGGCGACTGACATAGAAAGGGAGTTCACAACCTGTGCACCGAACAGCCCGAATCCTTGAACGGCTTTCTCTCCACCAATC
>JAYVFX010000052.1:0-4012 GCA_043772795.1 Deltaproteobacteria bacterium | reverse complement strand
GTCGCCCGGCGCTGAAGCACCGGGCTCAAGCAACGAAGGGGACTGAAGTCCCCTCAGAGCCTGGTTTACCAGGCTTCGTACCATAAGCCCGATGATTGATCGTCGGGTAGAGGCAGGGCACAGCATGTGACGAAGTGTACGAATCTTCTGTGGTTCGATTTAGGAAGAGATCATGTCGACAAGCAGGGCGCCCGGATTCCACGGCGCCGGTCCTGAGCGGAGCGCAGCGAAGTCGAAGGGGCCGGCCCTGTCCGCACTGCTCAATTGCCGGGCTTCCCTATCGTCTGATATGGCGCTCAGGATCGAAAAGGCATTCGGTCCGAAGATAGACACCCTGTTACGGATGCAGACGGCCTACGAGATTGCCGCGGCACGGGAGGGAGAGGGAAAAATCAAGGTCAAGCGGTACGTGGCCAAACCGCAACCGGCGCTTGTGTCGGAGCTTGGGTAATTCTTTCCCACCAGCCATGACCAGCAATTTTACCTGAAACACTCTCCGAAATAGTAGCGGCTCTTTCTTCTCGAAGCCTGCCGCAAGCATAACCTCCGCGTGAAAATCGTTTATACAAGCACGAGACAGTTGAGCCTGTAAAAGCGTAGCCTTAAGTCGTCGTCGCGTCTCGATATGCCTTTAGCACAGCATTCATCCGAGTTTGCCAGCCCGATCCAAGGGAGCGATACCACGCGAGCACATCGGCATCGATGCGCAGGGCAATTTGCTCTTTGCGCTCATATTCAGCCTTCTTGGGGCGGCCACGCTTGGCCCGCAACTCTGCCAGCCCGCGGTGGGCTACCGCACCTTGCCAAAACGACAGCACGGCAGCTTTGTCTTGCACATCGTAGGGCACGTCAGCTTGGGGGATATCTACGGAAATATGCTTCTTGCTCATGGGGGTCTGCCTCTCTGCACGAGATAAATCGGGGGCTGTCCTCTCGGTCAGTCCACACCAGCACCACAACCCGGCCCTTCATCCAGCCCAGGCTCACCCATCTCTGCTCCCCGTATTCTTCGCGGGTGTCTTCCCGGGTGAGCATCGGCCCATCGAACACAGCTTCGCACTCCGCTAGGTCAATCTGGTGTTTGCGCTGGTTCTTCTGGCGCTTGACGGGGTCGTAGATCATGTCATTATCGTATATGCGTTTATTTGGTCCGGCAAGGGCTGGCGTGGGGGTACATGGCCCAACAAAGGAATGAACAGTCGCCTGGACGAGATTCAGGCAGCGATCCTGCGCACCAAACTTCCATACCTTGACCCGTGGAATACCCGGCGGCGCGAAATAGTCCGAAAATAGGGTCAGGTCTTGCAATCGCGCATTGTCTTTTTTGTCTACCCAGCAGGGCGCCCGGATTCCACGGCGCCGGTCCTGAGCCCTGCGGCGGTGCTCAGGATACACTCCGTCGAAGGGTTCCATCCGGCTCCGGTGCTGAGGTGACGCCATCATCTTTCGCTTGGTGGATTGGCTGGAACACCGAGTGACAGACGTAGAAGGTTCCGTTCCCAAGACCGCGTTCGCGGGTTGGTTTCGCTCGCAAACGAACTTTCTGTCGTTGTTGAAACAGACGGCTGGCGAGCAGCGGTGAGAAGCGAGTTCCTACTCACTTGGAGGGCGGCAGTCCCAGGTCAGCGAGAAGGGCGGTTGTCCTGCCTGCCCGGTACAACGCCATCAGACGTGCACGTTCTTCTCGTCCCCCCTCTTCACGATAAGACGCGATATTGATGTTGAGCCCACTCACCAGCGCCCGGTCGACGTCGGCGGTGAGCAAGGGGCCTATACGTCCCAGCCATCGCGTAAGCAATGTTCTCGCCAGTGTTACCAGTTTGGTCGCCCGAATCTTTGACAGCGTGGAAAGACCAGTCAAGGAGAATTCGGGATGGGTAGGCAAGATCACCGTTTCGCCAACGCTTGGTTGACCGAGTTGACTACTGATGAATGCGAGGGTGAAGTCGGTCTGTGCTGGATCGGCCCAGAGGACGAGAGCTGGGCGCCGCTTGGTCGTCGAGAGATCAGTAAAGGGGAAGGCAACCAACACGATATCGCCACGTGCGAGCGGGCGGGTCATACGTGTGAGACCACTCGCCATTAGAGTGGCTCCCCACAGGTGTCATCGTACACGTCCGGCTCGTCGGCGAGCCAGTCGAACGCTCCCCCGGCTGCGGCCAGGGCGGCAATTTCTCGGCTCGGCGTGTCATCCCCATTCACGGGTCCACCAATCCGTTGTCGAAGGCCAGCTTCTAACAGGTGCAAAGCGGTTTGCGGCACCGACCGTCGCTCCTGTCTGGCCATGGCCTGCAACGTTTGATACAGCGTGGCCTCAAGGCGAATATTCACCTGCGTGCGTCGCACCGTTACGGTCCGTTTGACAGCACTGGTTGTTCTTCTCGCTTGCATACCATATCTCCGGTGGCTGTGAACTGCTAGCAAATGTAGCATTTGCTACGGAATTAGTCCATAAGTTTCATCCGGGCACGGTATTATTTTGTAACTTCCTGTGTTGTGAAGGATTACTCGAATTGCTCACGGGTAATGAGGGTTGCACGCGTCCGGACGCGCTTAGGCTCATTCATCTTGAGTAACTCGACGGTTGCTCGGCCCTCTGGCGTACGCCCTTCAATGGGTACACCTTGAAAGACAACATGAACGTTCCACGTATCCTCGCGAGGATTGAACAGCCGAACCAACTGGCCCGTAACGGGATCAACGCTAGAGAGGTTGGGCCCTTTGGTCCGATTACACCGGTTGCATGCCAACGCCAGGTTGAACGGATCGTCTGTTCCACCGTGTTGCTTGGCGCGGACATGCTCAATATGAAAAGTGAAGAGGGGAGTCTGGCGTTGATGTAACCGGCAGTACTCGCAGCGGTTATTGGCGCGGTGCCGCACGAAGTCCCGTAGCGCTGCGTCCATTACGCCACGTCGTGTGTTCTGATCACGTCGCGGGCTTGCGCCTGGAGCACGGCGATAAGGTCTATTGCGTCTATGTAGTTGTCATATTCTGCGGCTTCTTCAGGCGTGAGTCCGCCTTCATTGCACTTGTCCGCAAGTTCATCAATGCGGGCCTGCGCCTCAGGTGTCGCACGCAGCTCTGCGATTCTTTGCGCCAGCTCCAGAGTCATGCATTGTTCTAGGGGTTCGAGTAGTTGAGAAAGAATGCTGGTTTCCAGTGGTGTTGCGGTTATGGTCATGATTCTCCCTCCCTCTTCTTAAGAATCTCTTCATACGTGCGAATCGTGCCTGCACTGTAACACCTCTCCAGAGCCGGCGCCAAGCCAACCTGCTGCCATATCTCATTTCATTTAGAAGCCAGTCCCGCCGGTGCGGGAATGACGGACCACACCCGTTGTTACTTTCTCCACGCGTGGCACTGTGTGCTCGGGCGGAGGGCAGTACAGACTACGGCGGGCGTCCAGAGCCTTGTCTCGGGTTCAGTGCATGCGAACGAAATTCGCCCTATGTTTCAGTCCCCAAGTCTAAGGCAAATGCAAGCGCCTGTTTAATTCTCACCATCACTTCACGCGGAAGCTTGCCAAGTCTCCGCTCAAGTCGCACTCTTGGGAGGGAGCCGAGTCCTTGCACGTTTGCTACGGATTCATGATCAAGGAAGGTCAACTTCGGTAACGCAACTTCGTATGAACTTTGCCGGTTCTGGGTCGTCAGCGGAACATAGAGTATCAAGGCCCGCGGCGGGTCAGGATCAGAGCGGGAGACAACTACAACCGGTCGCGTCTTTGCCGCTAACCCTAAATCTGCGAGCCATACTTTACCGGGTTGCGGGTTCATCGAGAAGCTCCAGTACTTCTTGTTCCACTGTCCGCGACCGCATGATGTCCAAGGTCGCTTGGTCGGCCAGCTCGATGATCTCCGCGACGCGCTTCCTCACTTGTGCCACAGTGTCAGGTGTCCACTCCCGTAATTTTGTGTCTAATTGTGCAACTAATGTGTCCATAGGCGTCCTCGCTCAGTAGGTGTTCACTATAGCCAAGCCACCATAACATCGCTGCAGACGCAGCTAC
>JAYVFX010000051.1:0-4541 GCA_043772795.1 Deltaproteobacteria bacterium | reverse complement strand
TTCTGAGCTTTTACGTAACCCAATGCCAGCTTTCGACGGACTTCGTTGTAATCAACGTCTTCTGGCTGTTCATCGGATTGAGATTGGCGTAACTTCTCGGGGCTGACGCCGAGCCAACTTCCGCCTGGATGCTGAGCGAGCATTTTGATCGCACCTTTGGAGTTGTAACCGGGTGGCATTGAAGAACTGCTCGCTACCCGCACCACGCACCCAACCTGTGACAAGGCGGCCACGAGAAATCAAGTCGATCTCCGCTAGCTCTTCTGCCATCCGTAACGGATGCTTGAGCACTGGCAGCGGGTTGCCGATGAGCACGATCTTCACGCGCTTGGTGAGACGTGCCAGGATCGAAGCTTCGACGTTCATCACTCCACCCATGCAATAGGGGTTCCCGTGATGCTCGTTCAGCGCGACAACATCAAAGCCTTTTTCTTCAGCGTAGCAGTATTCATCAATATAATAGTTGTAGTCGTCAGCAGCTTTCTCACGGTCAAAAAGCTGATTAGGGACCGCGAAGAACGCGTGGTTCTTGAAGACCTCGTCTTCCGGTACCCACCGATAGGGCCGCTCGGTGAAATAGCCGATTTTCATGGAAAGCTCCTTTGTCGCTAGCGATGAGTAATGAGTGATGAGTACTCAGTAGAAGACTTTCTTTCTCAGACTCATCACTCGGCCCTCATTACTCATTACTTCTTCTTAGGCCGCCAAAAACCCTCTTACCGTCTTCACAAACTCAGTCGGGTTTTCGATTTCCGATCGGTGTCCAACATCGGCGATCTCGACAACTTTCGCCTGCGGCAGTGCTCTCTGATAGGCAGCGATACAGCCTTTAGGAACAACGCGATCTTTCGTTCCCCACACAAGCAGTGTGGGAAGATTCTTCGCTCCGGCTAGCAGGTACGGCAGGCTGGGATTATGCATGTACGGTTCCCAACCGATACGAGCAGATTCAGCACGTGCCTCTTCAAACGCCTCGAATTGCTCAGGCGTCATTTCACCACCGTAGATTTTCCCGAATTCTGGACTTGCAGGATCGGCCACGGTCGCTCGCATAAGCGTACGAATGGTGAGAGGAAAAATGTCCATGATCTCACCCTCAGCAGGTTTGAGCCCCATCGGAGCAACTAACACCATACGAGAAAACATTTTTGGATCTGCGGCAGCCATCTCTGCGGCAATATATCCACCAGCAGAGAAGCCAATCACATCGAATGGACCGATGTTCATCTCGCGCACGACGTTGGCATAAAATCCAGCGAGATCGCGGAAGCTGCGAATCCAGTCAATCTTGGGAGTCTTACCAAAACCAGGCTGCAAGGGAATGATTAGCTGACGATCCTTCGCGAGTTCCTCGTTCCACGTCATCCAACCGGGGTATCCGAGCTCGTCATGCAACATCAATAACGGGTTTCCTGATCCGCCTCGGACGACCGTGAGGTCTGCCCCGGCGACTTTCATCGTACTTTCAGTCCAATTTGCCAATGGTCTTTCCTCCTTCTTTCGAGTATCTGCGTGAAAGCCTCTGTCCTTCGATATCATACCTTCGACATGGTCGGAAAGGCATGGGCAGAAAAGAAGGGAAAGCACCCCTATCAATTGGTACGGGGTAAGAAAAACTGTAGCGACAACAGTCGATTGTCGCTGCCAAGGGAGTTTTACTGGTGGATGAGTGAGAGAAGATGCGGTAGGAGAAGAAACCTTTCTGGGGATAAACCAGAGAGTCTCGCGAAGAAGCCGTGCACCATTACACAGCCCCCAGAGGAGGTGTGCGTGCCCGGCAGCCCTGCTGCCATATCCTGCAAACTGCGCAAGACGTAGGCTAGTGGCTTCGCGTCCCACTCTTTCGAGAGGTTTGCCCTTGACGGGATTCTTCTACCTACCGCCGCTGGTCCAAGTAATAAGAACGGATGATCAGAGAAAAGCTTTAATACGTGACGCTCCACTGTCACACACTGCGGATTTCTCTTAAGGTTCACGCATCACCGATGGAGGAAAAATCTATGGCTACGTATACTGGTGGCTGCCTATGCAAAGGCGTTCGCTACGAGTTCTTGAACGAGCCACTCATGACCGTCAGTTGTTACTGTCGCGATTGTCAGCAAGTCACAGGCAGTCCATTGACGACAGTCTCGGCAATTCCACGTACGGCATTTCGCTTGCTCTCGGGTGAGCTTGGAGCATTCACGGTGGCGGCTGGAAGCGGGCGCGATGTGACACGTGAATTCTGTAAGGTTTGCGGCTCACCGCTCTTTACCAAAGCTGAAATGGTTCCAGACTTGATGTTCGTGAAAACGGTTAGTCTCGATGATCCCAGTGGGCTCAACCCCATTATGAGTTGCTGGATATCACGAGCACAACCATGGGCGCCGATTGCGTCGGATACCCAGCAGTGTCCGGAGAATCCCCAGCTATGAATCAAATCGTCGTGTTCATCGGTCTTATTATCGTAGCCTTGATCGCCTTCAAGCTCATGGCCGCGATTGCCTCGTTTGTGTTTAGGATCGGAGTGTTGCTCGTTTTGGTAGTCGCTGGATATGTCTGGTAGCAATACTCTCACCATTAGTGAGGATCAGCCAAGTGACGCGTTCTTCACTATCGTGGTGCTAACGCTTCCAGAGCTCGCTCATCTGGCACCAAGCCACCCTCTGACTTCAGCGGCATAATGCAAACGTGCGAAGCTCCAGCTTTGTAGTATGCAGCGATGCGCTCACGGATTTGACTTTCGTTCCCCCAGGCAACGAGTGCATCTACCAATCGATCACTCCCACCATTGGCAAAATCTTCGTCTGTAAATCCAACCTCACGAAACCGTTTGAGGTAATGATCGATGGTCAAATAGATCTGAATGTACTGCCGAATCGCCGCACGTGCTTTGCGAGCCTCAGATTCAAGCATCACACCAAGTTCGGCACATAACCAGGAGTGTGGTCCTAAGGCCGCTCGCGTTCGTGCAATTTGTTCAACCGTCGTGAAATAAGTGTGTGTCCCCTGAGTTGCGGTTGCAGCTAATTGCAACATCTTCGGCATCATTCCCGCAATCACAACTGGGGGCTCATGCTGAGGTTTGGGAGCAGTGTATGGCGCTTCCTTCATCTTGGCTAAATACTCGCGCATGAAGCTGACTGGTTTACCGTATGGGATACCCCGTGCGGCATTGCCACGCTGGTTGCTCACACCGAGACCAAGAACGAAACGGTCGCCGTACAACTCACCAAGCGTGCGAGCAGCGTTGGCAATAGCGATCGGTTCATACGCATAAACAACTGCAATCCCAGTTGCGACAATCAAGCGCTCAGTTTGACCGAGCAAATAAGACGCAAAGGAAAATGGTTCACGTCCCCGCGTTTCCGCAAACCATAAGGCACGGTAGCCAAGCTGTTCAGCCTTTCGAGCGAACTGTCCGGTCTGTTCACCGGTTAATCCGTCAAGAAAACAAAAGACTCCGGGTTTGCTAAGATCCATAATCTTCCCCTCTTGGATTCCCGCCTTCGCGGGAATGACGTCTCTAAACTTTCCTTTGCGTGCAAAGGCTACGAGGGAGGACTTTGCTTCCCCCACCGATCGAAATGCGTCGCATCTGGCGCAGGGCGGCGCGACACTGGACCAAATTTTCCTTGGGGAAAACCGATGGGAATCAAGGACACGACGCCATGCGTCTCAGGAATTCCGAATCGGGGATGCAATTCGTCTTCAAATAATTGGTGCATCGTGGTTAAACTTGCGCCCAGCCCAAGGCCACGACAGGCTAACAGGATGTTCTGCACACACGGATAAATCGAGCCATACGACGGTGGCGCTTTTCCTACACGTTTGTCCTTCGGTACACTAAACGGCCAATCGCGCAGACCGCAGACCAGTAACAACACTGGGACTTCATGCATATGCTCAGCCAGATGCATCGCCGACCGAGCGATGCGAGCGTTAGAAGAACGATCCTCCGGCTTCGGCAAAAAGGCAGCAAACCGCGAAAGCATCGCCTGATGGTAACGTTCTTGCATGAACTTCTTCCCTTCAGGATCTTGGACGACGACAAATGCCCACGACTGCGTATTTTGTCCGCTCGGAGCGCGGGTTCCAGCATCAAGCACTTTGCGGATCAATTCGAGCGGCACAGGGTCGGGCTTGAGCCGCCGCATCGCGCGCATGGTTGTGATGGCATCAAACAAACCAATGTCTGACATAAGCGTCCTTTACGAAAATGAGAGGGTTGTTTCACTCTCCATGAGGGGAAAAGGCAAAAAGGAAAAAAAGAAAGACGTGCCTGCCTTTTTACTGTTTCTTTTTTCGACCCTAGACTCCAAGACTCTTAGACTTCCAGACTATTTTCCCCATTTCCCCTTTTCGCCATTTCGCCTTTTACCCTCTTTCCCCCTGGGGAATTACGATTGCGCGATCTGGCGCAGGCAATCAACAATCGCCTGCGGTTCTAAGCGATGGGTGTAGTCCGCATCAACAAACGCTAAGCGAACTGTTCCGCTTTTATCGACCACAAATGTTCCCGGCATCGGTAACTCCCACGATTCATCACCGTTATAGGCCGG
>JAYVFX010000050.1:0-5514 GCA_043772795.1 Deltaproteobacteria bacterium | reverse complement strand
GTCGACAAACTCTATGGCCCGCATGTTGATCCGGTGGGCCAGATGGCGCGCATCAAGAATGTACCGTTTCAGATCGTCGGGGTACTGGAAAAAAAGGGGCAGTCGCCAATGGGCCAAGATTACGACGACGCGATCTTTGTGCCGCAGACGACGTTCCAGACCAAAATCCAAGGCGGGCTGCAAAAGTATCTCTCTGGCGCCATCGTGGTGAGTGCCACGTCGGCTGCAACCACCCGGCGCGCCCAAACCCAAATCACCGACCTCTTGCGCGATCGCCATCATATCCAGCAGGGGATGGATGACGATTTTTCGATTCGTAATCTTAGTGAGATGGCCAGCGCCCAGCAAGAAGGAACGCAGACGATGACGAGCTTGCTGGCCGGTGTTGCCACCGTCTCGCTACTGGTTGGTGGGATCGGTATTATGAACATCATGTTAGTCAGCGTCACCGAACGAACACGAGAAATCGGACTGCGGATGGCCGTCGGGGCCAAACCGCGAGACATTCTTGCTCAGTTCCTGGTTGAAGCGCTTACGCTCTCCCTCATTGGGGGACTCCTTGGGGTTGGGCTCGGTGTGACGGCAGCGTATCGATTAGCGCTACAGTTTGGTTGGCCTACGCTGATTCGTCCGGACATTATTGGGATAGCCGTCGTTTTCAGTGCGTTGGTTGGCGTTGGCTTTGGGCTCTATCCAGCGCTTAAGGCTTCGCGTCTTGATCCCATTACTGCGCTGCACTTTGAGTGACACCCTGCGTTTCGGTTGTTGCTCATTGGCGACCAACGAAAGATGAACTGTATGCGAGCTTTCGTGTTCTTGAGTGGGTTGTTGCTCTCTTTTTTCCGGCAGAGCAGCGCATGGGCTGAGGCACCTCTAGGTTCGCAACTCTCTTTGGAGGAAGCTGTAGATATAGCGCTTGCGCAACACCCCACGTTAGCGATTGGCCAAGCCTCAATCGACGCTGCACAACAGCGTGTACGACAGCAAGAGGCTGGGTATCTTCCGCAGGGTCGTTACATCTACACCTACTCTCGGCAGGAACGCGCCTCTACTTCTGCGACTGGCGGGGTACAGGTCGGTGGGATCATCCAGCAACGCACAAGTACACAAACACAATTATTCAATTTCAATTCAATGGCGTTTAACTTTAGCCAATTGCTCTTTGACTTTGGCCGTACGCTCGATGACATTCGTTCTGCTCGTGCGAACGTTGAGGCGAGCACTGCCGACCTCGACACCGTACGTCAGACGGTTATTTTCACTACCAAACAAGCGTTTTTCATTACTCTGGCCAGCCGGAGATTGTTACAAGTGGCTGATGAGACCGTCCAACAAAATCAGCAGCATCTTGCCAATGCTCAAGCTCGCTTCGAGGTCGGGCTTACGGCCCGCTTTGACGTCACCCAAGCCCAGGTTCAGGTATCTACGGCGATCCTGAATCAGGTGATCGCTCGCAACAATGTCGCGCTGGCACGCGAGACCCTGCGTACTGCTATGGGATTGACCGGCCCTTTTCTGTTCACGTTAGTGGATACGCTGGATCATCGACCGGTGACGCTGAACGATGAAGACTTAGTGCCTCGCGCTTATGCCAATCGCCCTGAGCTGCGGAGCCTCCACGCCCAACAACGAGTGACAGAAGGGCAAGTCTCCGCGCGACAGAAACAATATTTGCCTTCAGTGACTGGGAACGCGCAATATAACTGGACAGGGCGAGAGTATCCTTTGCAGCAGGGCTGGCTCTGGGGAGTCACGCTCACGGTTCCGCTCTTTGACGACATTCTTACCTCTGCGCAGGTTGGGGAGGCAAAAGCCAATTTGTCTGGCTTGCAGGCGCAGGAAGCAAATCTCCGCCAGCAGATCCTCTTGGAGGTCCGCCAGAGTACTCTTACCGTACAACAAGCCGAGGAGAGCATTCGCGTCAGTGAAGTGACTGTGCGGCAAGCGCGAGAGAATCTCGCCTTAGCCGAAGGACGGTACGCTGCTGGGGTTGGCAACATTATTGAACTCACAGACGCGCAGGTTTCGCTAACGGCGGCTCAGGCGAGCAATATCCAAGCCCTTACCACCTACAAGACTGCCCTAGCGCAGGTAGAGAAGGCCATCAATCAGCGTCTTGAGTGAACAAGCGGTTCTTAACGCACCTCCTCTAGAGGAAAGATGCTTTGGCGACAGCAGATGGGAACAATGCGGGTGGCCCGTCCGCGATACGTTCTACCAGCGACATAGACGGTGATAAGCCATTCGCATTATCATCATCTCCATCATCATCATCTCCATCATCGTCGGCAAACAGGATGCCACGTGTCGTCCTAGTGGTAATCACTGCCAGTGTTGTATTTTGCTCACCTAATGAGAAACCTTCGCCTTTTGCACCAGCTGGCTGCTCAGGGCTTTCAACCGTCGACAGGATCAACCTACCGATAGCACTCGGCGATGGACTGCTCGCAGGACAGATGAGAAATGTTGCCACAAAGAGTATGGAAATCCGAGTCATTTTAGTGTCCTTCGTTTCTTTCTTAAGTTAAACCTTCGCCAACGAATAGGTCAGCAGCAGACAGATGCCCACCATCCCAGCAAGACCAACAAGAAAGAGCAGGTCGGCAACGTGCTCTACTTGGTGCATGCGCTGCGTACTGCGCGTTCGTAACGCCCAATAGGACGTTACGCAGGCGAAGAGGAACAACAGGGCATCCCAGGCAAGCAGGTCGTCTGCCAGGGTGTTGACTTTGTTGAGGGTGAAGGCGACGCGCAGTATGCCGATGACGGTCACACAGACCCCGACCATGCCCGCGGATACCCCGAAGATATGAATACACAGATCATCCTCAAGAGCCGCTCTGGAACCACGAGGCAAGGGCATGTTTGGCTTCTGCATATGCAGTAGTAAAGAAGGTGACGAGTCATCGAGCTGGGTAGATTCCATCGGTAACTCGCGCGCACATTTATTCATATCCTTACAACCTTTTTACTGGCGGAATTGCGGCTTGTGGTTGCTGTGCTGCTCTGCCAGCCAACGACAGACCTGCGGCCACAGTTCTTTATGGGCCGTACTGCTTACAGCGAGGTCCATGTGGCCTACTGGGAACAGGAGGTCTTGTTTGTCCTGACTGCTTATATGGTCTAGCAGCGGCAGGCGATACAGGGTGTCGATTGTGCTCGTGAGCACTCGCACGCCAGCGTCGTATCCATGCCAGGCGGATTCTGTCATCGCCTCCTCTTTGCCTGTGTCAAAGGCCCACTGGGTACCCGTGAGCGGAAGGTCAAAAGTGAGCGTTTTCGCCCAGCTCAAGAGATCCTCAACAACGTGGGTTGTGTGATTTTCCATGGGGTTCTTTATCCTTTCTTGAAAAATGAGAGTGCCTGTCCTAACCCCGCCAATTCTGTGCATACACGATCGTTTCGTTTGCGGAATGCTAACAGACAAAGCGATATAGTCTTGCCGCCACCTCTGCAGGGTGAACAGTCGTTGCAAAGAAGGAAACTCACTCTCAATGTGTGAATATTATGAACTGTCTAAAGTACGAAGGGCGTAGAAGTGAGCGTAGGGGGCGAACGATCCTGCCGGGTCGTGAGGACTTGCATGAGCGTCGTATCGTCATTGTCCGGAGCTACCCGATCGTCAGGATACCGTCTCCCCAGGATTGGTTGCACGGGCAGGATGTGGAGGGAAGCGAGTTGCCATGACCTCAGAAGGCGCTCTGTTCGGCCTAACTGGTCGTCAGTGGAGACTGGGGCGATGTGGATCGGGAGAGACGAGACCATCGGCTGCCAGGAGGGGACAGGGGAGTGGATGTTCGTTAAGGCAGAGCCCGAGACGAACAGGAGGCCAATCAGGCCCAGGACTCCCATGATACGGGCGAAGCAGGGACGCCTTCGGCTACCCATCCACAACCTCCAATGTATCGCGTTCTTTCTTTTGCGGTACAACATCAGCACCCGTCCGATTTGTCACAGAAAAAAGTGTCCCCATCAGCAGAGACGCTACCCGTACTATTCTATTCACTTCGGTCGTCGCGTCTGTGCGGTCAGCGCAGTATTTCATGGTTATAACTGATAGTTATTCATATAGGTATTGTTGCACGAGACGCGTCTGTCAATTATTGCAAGTGACGCAAGAATGATGCCCGCTCTCTTGCTGTGGTACGAAAGCGAGAACGAGCGATAGATATGCAGGATCGAGAAACCGTGCAGAAGGGTCTTTGTAGTTTCGTCGCTGTCCTCGCCGGCGTAAACACCTGAGGAACGATGACAATTGCTGCTCTGGAGGGCCTGGTATCCAAAAAAAACCGTGAGAAGGCAAAGATCGCTCAACCAATGCGTGGCATGCTGTGTCTGTATAGACAGGGGTGTTGTTGTCATGGGAGTAGCCCTTGAGGCCGGACCCCGGAGATGTGTGTACCGGATTCCTTCAGTGGATTGAGAACAACGGATACATAACTGGCAAGAAAGGTGCGTGTTTTGGTGCTCACGGATGGACTGGTCAGGAGGACTACCTGATTGACTGACAAAACTATGTTGGTGGGTAGCAGATAGTCTGAGTAAATGTCACAGACAGAGGAAAAGGAGCCTGCGCAGCCGACGCGCGACTCGGTTCAGGGTCGGGCGTCCCGCTCAAGTGCAGCCTGGCCAATAGGGTCCACCCCCGCGCCAGCGCGGTCTTGACCCACTGCCAGCCGCTGCGCACGTAGGAGTTGCCGCGGCACCAATGCGGGTCAACCCAGCGGCGTTTGTTGGTCTGCACCACCGGAGTTCCTTGGGCCACCAGATAGAGGGTGGTGAGCGCCAGCACCAGACACAACCGCGTGAGCGCCGCCGCGTCCCGCACGAGCGAGCTTTCCAGCTGAACGCCAGTGGACTTGTCGTCCAAGACGTTCTCCTCAATGGCACAGCGCCCGCCGTACTCCACAAACGTGTGCACGCTGGTGGGCTCATCACTGACGACATACCAGTCCTCCCCGTTACTGGTCTGGTGGGCTCAGGCGAGGGACACCGGGCCGAAGGGCTCGGCGGTAATCGCCACGTGGTGCAGGAACAGCGCCCGGCCGGGGGCGCGCGGGCAGTCCTCGACTTTGCAGGGCAGGTGCCCGCACACTGGTCCCAACTTAAGCCTTCCATCGCTGATTTTCCCTGCGCAAAACGCTTACCGGTCCCCTCTCCCCTCGTGGGAGAGGGCTAGGGAGAGGGGGCCAGTGAAAAAAGCACTCTGTTCACCCTCTCCTGTATCCTCTCCCATCAAGGGAGAGGAGAGAAAACAGAGCGGCTTGGGCTTAAGTTGTGACTATGGTGCCCGCACCGCTGGACGCTGAAATTCGCCTTGATCCGAATGCGGACATGCCAGCCTAACCGCCGTACGTGCGCCAGCAGCTCCGTATCGGCAAAGCCCCGATCGGCCAGGAACACCACCTTCCCCCCCTTTCAGGGGTAGGTTTTTCCAGAGAGAAACAACGAAACGTCATTCCCGCGCAAGCGGGAATCCAGAAAAAAGGCCGACAGTCGTGGTTGAACTGCCTG